>DATGNG010000068.1:0-23326 GCA_035306865.1 Sphingobacteriaceae bacterium | reverse complement strand
AGCATCATCTCCGATCCCCTTTGTGGTGCTGTCATTCTTAATTTCCACAACTCTGGTCAAATGGGCGATTAAACCAAACTCACCCATTTCTGCTATCGATGATGTTTCTCTATTTTCAAACATAAATTATCGTGTTGTATTACTACAAACCATAACGGGCAGATATTTCCAACATCCGCTCTATGGGTTTCCTGGCCCTCTCTATCAAATCTGCTGGTAAATCCACCTCAGGTAACTCAAATTTCAAACAATTGTAAAGTTTCTCAAGTGTATTCAGCTTCATATAAGGACAATCATTACAGGCACAAGAGTTATTTGGCGGAGCCGGAATAAATTTTTTGTGTGGACTGGCCTTCTGCATTTGATAAATAATACCACTTTCAGTACCAACAATAAAAGTATTGGCTTCACTTTCGATGGTATATTTCAATAATCCTGAAGTAGAACCAATGTAATCCGCTTCTTCCAAAACATGTGGTTCACATTCCGGATGTGCAATAAACTTTGCATCCGGATATTGATTTCTCAAGTCACTGATCTTGTCCCAGGAAAAAATTTCATGAACCATACAGGCACCATTCCACAATACCATATCCCTGCCTGTTTTCTTTATGATATAAGCCCCTAAATTCTTATCTGGACCAAAAATTATTTTTTGATCAGGTGGCAAACTTTCTACAATCTGCACCGCATTTGTAGAAGTACAAACTATATCACTCAATGCTTTTAATTCAGCCGTACAATTGACATAAGTAATCACCAGATGGTCAGGGTACAATTCTTTAAACCTGGCAAAAAGATGGGGTGGACAACTATCTGATAGAGAACATCCCGCATTCAGGTCCGGTAATAATACCTTCTTCCCCGGGGATAAAATTTTTGCGGTTTCAGCCATAAAATGCACCCCAGCAAAAACGATCATATCTGCTTCTGTTTTAGCTGCTTCCTGAGAAAGGCCCAAACTGTCTCCCACATAATCTGCCAAATCCTGTATTTCGGATTGTTGATAGTAATGTGCCAACAATACCGCATTCTTTTCCTTCTTCAGTCGTTTGATTTCTTCGACCAAATCCAGAGAAGGATCAATAGGTGAATCTACAAATCCCTTAATATTCAAATCTGCAATTAACGTTTCCATATCCTCCATTCAATCTTTACCTTTACAAAAGTAACCAATCTTTATGATATGCATTCCACAAATTCCACATCCCAATAAATAATAAGATTATTAATATAAGATATTATTGTTGTTTATTAGGGTGTTGGTAATGTTGGAAATTTTCATTCAAAAAATTTGGTTATTTAGTTGTTATTGATTTATTAACATTTTACTAACATTAATTTTTTATTAGCTATCTGAAATACAGGTGTTTTTTTATTTTGATTATTTGTATTCACATTTTAATGTCGAATAATTTTTGGTAAAATATTGTTAATATTGTGATGGTTTTATGGGTATAACTTTTATCAAATTGTGGAATATTAAGGATAACTTTTGGAAATTAACATTATTAGAAAGTTATTAGGTTTTTACTGACACTTTATCCACATTTTTTACACAGGTTTTATTCACTTTTATGGAAATTGAAATAGATTATTTGGTAGTTGGTTCCGGAATAGCTGGGTTGAGTTATGCTTTGAAGGTAGCTAATCATGGAAAGGTATTGATTGTGACTAAATCCAATGAGGATGAATCAAATACCAAGTATGCTCAGGGTGGCGTTGCGGTAGTTGTGGATAAATCCGACTCTTTTGAAAAGCATATTACTGATACCCTGATAGCTGGAGATGGATTATGTGATGTAGATATTGTAGAGAAAGTAGTGACCGAAGGTCCTGATCGAATCCAGGAAATCATTGATTACGGAACCAATTTCGATGAAATCAGAAAAGGAGAATTTGACTTGGCAAAAGAAGGCGGTCACTCCGAGCACAGGGTGTTGCACTATAAGGATATCACTGGTTTTGAAATTGAAAGGGCGTTATTGGAAAGGGTGCATGAGCATCCCAATATCTCCATTATGACCCATTTTTTTGTAACCGACTTGATAACGCAACACCATCTTGGTCACTTTGTCGATAAGAGCACTCCAGAAACCACCTGCTATGGTGTTTATGTATTAGATACCCATACTCATAAGGTTGGAAAAATATTGAGTAAAATCACTGTGATGGCCACTGGTGGCGCTGGCCATGTTTATTCTTCTACCACCAATCCGGTAATTGCAACTGGTGATGGTATCGCAATGGTTTATAGAGCCAAGGGCAAAATTAGGAATATGGAGTTTATCCAATTTCATCCTACCGCCCTGTATAATCCAGGAGAATACCCTGCTTTTTTGGTTTCTGAAGCAGTAAGGGGGTTTGGAGGAGTATTGAGAAGAAAGGATGGTACCGAATTTATGCAAGATTATGATGAACGCGGATCCCTGGCACCCAGGGATATCGTTGCCAGAGCCATTGATGCAGAAATGAAAAAATCTGGTGAAGAGTTTGTTTTTCTGGATGTTACGAACCGTAAAAAGTCTGAGCTGCTCACACATTTTCCCAACATTTATGCAAAATGCCTGTCCATTGGGCTGGATATGTCCAGGGATTATATACCGGTAACTCCGGCTGCACATTATTTATGTGGAGGAATTAAAGTTGATGATCATGGCCAGACTTCTATCCGTAATCTTTATGCTTGCGGTGAATGCTCATCAACAGGTCTTCATGGAGCCAATCGTTTGGCTTCCAACTCCTTATTGGAAGCGGCTGTATTTGCGCATCGTATATATCTTCACAGTATAAAAGCAGCTGAAAATAGTTTGTTCATAAAAGGAATTCCAGATTGGGATGATTCTAATACCGTATTATCAAACGAAGATATCCTTGTAAGTCACAATTTGAGAGAAACCCAAAAAATTATGAGCGATTATGTAGGAATTGTACGGTCGGATTTCAGATTGGAAAGAGCTATGCGGAGGTTGGGATTATTATACGATGAAACAGAACAATTTTATAAAAATACCCGATTGTCTGTCAAACTATGTGAACTGCGAAATGTCATTCAAGTAGCTTATCTGGTAATAAAGTTTTCCATGGCCAGAAAGGAAAGTCGTGGATTGCATTATAATACAGATTATCCTGATCATTTACCAGAAGCCGTAGATACTGTATTTTAACTTTATTACTATGCCAATAATATTACCTGTAAAAGGGGTTTTGCCTCAAATAGCAGCCACCTGTTTTATTGCTGAAAACGCAACTATTGTTGGAGATGTGGTTTTGGGCGATCATTCTTCCGTATGGTTCAATACTGTGGTACGCGGCGACGTCAATTCAATTAGGATAGGTAATTATACCAATATTCAGGATGGGGCTGTCATTCATTGTACTTATCAGACCGCTGCTACAGAAGTTGGTGACTATGTCAACATAGGGCATCAGGCGATGGTTCACGGTTGTACGGTGAGGAATAATGTATTGATTGGAATGGGTGCAATTGTAATGGACCATGCGCTCGTTGAGGATTTTGTGATAATTGCAGCCGGGGCAGTGGTATTGGAAAAGACCATTTGTGAAAGCGGGTTTTTATATGCCGGTGTACCGGCAAAGAAAATGAAGGCCCTTAGCGAAGAACAATTAGATATGTTGAGAAAGCTACCGCACAACTATGTGATGTATTCTTCCTGGTTTTCTTAATTCAAGGCCTTGATGCTATCGTTTCCTATAAGGAAGAAGCTGATGAGGATTATTCTCGTTAGGAATTCTTATGGTTTCTTCCTGTTCCCAATTTGGCCTGATATTGAACACTTTATCATAATACCAAACTCTTTCGGGCTGAATCTTATTTTTTAGGCTTCCTGGATCCCACTTTCCATTTTTGTTCGAATCGTAAATTATTCGTACCCTATATCTTCCTTCCAGATAGTTTTTATATTCTAATTTTTGAGAAGAATTGATAATAGTTTCGTCGTAGATTTTCGTGCCATTATCATCTATGAGCTCTATTATGTATTGACCAATACTATCCGGAACTTCAATATTTAAAGATAAGTGACCATACCTGTCATTTTCATCCATTGTGAACCGAAATAGAATCCGCTCGTTTTTCTCTTCAAAGTATCCAAGCAACGCTCCATCATCCAGTACCAACTCGTAATTTGCTTTTGGTTTCCAGTTATAACGCAATAATAGATTTCTGTTATCAATAGAATCCCGTAATAATTGAAAATTTGTTACTGCGACGGAATCTTCCAGTAAAGCTATTTTTGACCTATCCAGCATGGACAGGGGAGCAGAGCTGTATAGCGCCAAGTGTTTGATTCTGTTTACTTTATTTGATTCAAGATTGTTGGTAAGGATAATGTTTCTATTATATCTATCTGAACTTGGTCTTCTAATTAGCAAGGAATCCATCAAGCTGTCTGACGAAAACACTTGCATTTTTATGGAATCAAAACCCATGTCAGCTACCCATATTGTTGCGCTGTCTCTCTGGCGGTTATAGTGAACTATTTTGGTCAGGTCCAAGCTGTCGGGATCTGTGATTTTTATTTTAGGATCTTCAAGTGGCAGATTGAATCGTAATGAAATAGAACCCTTAGGCTCTATCTTTCTATCCAATATTCTAAAGTTTTCTGGAGTTTCCTTAGATGTCCATAATATAATATTGCTGGTGTCCGAATTAAGGGATATCGAATCCGGTAAAAATCCAATCCATTCCTCCGGACTGTTATAGATGCGGTCATTGTTTTGTTCTTTCAGCGCATAAATTCTATAATCATCAGATCTTAAATAATTTAGCTTGAAGTTTCCTAAAGAATCTGTGGTGGAGAATATGTTTGCCTTTCGTTTTCCAAATGTTGAATCCTGGCTTGTGGGAATTAAAATGACAGATATCAGAGGTTCCGGTTCATTTGTTTGGGCATTAATTACTGTCCCCGATATACTTAAGGAATCTATATTGTCTCCAGTAGAAAACACATAAGTATAGTCCAACAATGGGTTGCCTTCATTATTATCTGCAATAGCTCTTCCGAAATTTATCAAGTAAGTGGTGTTTTCTGCCAGACTGTCCGGAAACTCTATTTCCAACTGTTTTCTTTTTACTTTGAATTGTGGAAAGGCTTCCATGTCCGGCGAAATACTGATTTCTCTTGAGACATTATTTATCCGGATAAATTCATCGAAAGTGAGCACAACTTTTTTAGCTGAAAAATTTGTGGAGAGATTTGGCGGTTGTTCGTCGAGCAGAACCGGAGGAATCGAATCAATTGGACCTCCCATTGGCTCTCTTATGTTTGCACATCTGTAGGTTGAGGCAAGCAACATCAAAAAAAGCAGAAAAAACACAGCTTTTCCAAAATCCCCGGTTTTTAAGGGATTTGAGAGACTTTTTCTTTTTTTGGTGTTGAGCATCGAAAAGTTTATTTTGTTGTTTTATTTCGCCTTATTTGGAGCCGAAGTTTTGCGCCGCTTAATTCATTAAATATCAGTCAGTTATACAAAAATTACCCCATATGTACCATCAAAATTGAAATATCTGAAGGGGACACACCAGAAATCCTGGAAGCCTGACCTAATGTGCGGGGTTTTACTTTGATCAATTTTTCTCTTGCTTCTAAAGATAAAGAAGTTAATTCTTTATAATCGAAGTTCGGGTTGATCTCCTTGTCTTCCATTTTTTTAAAGCGTTCGATTATTTCTTTTTCCTTCTTAAAATAGCTTTCATACTTGATCATGATTTCTGCCTGTTCCACTTCTTCTTCAGTAAACCCGGCAATATACTGGTCAAGCATTGCGTTTCCTTTCCTTAGCTCTTCCATTCCAATTTGAGGCCGGGAAAGAATATTGAACATTTTGGCTTTTTGACTAATTGGACTCGAACCGTGTTTTTCCAGGATTTCATTCATTTCATCCACCTCTGCCGAAGTAGTTTTCAAATACGAAATTAGTCTGTTTGTATTATCTATTTTATTATTTACTTTTTCCAAGCGTGCGTCGTCCACCATTCCCAATTTATGGGCCATAGGAGTCAATCTTATATCAGCATTGTCCTGGCGTAGCAATAGACGATGCTCTGCTCTTGAAGTAAACATTCTATACGGTTCGTCCGTTCCTTTGGTAACAAGATCATCGATCAATACGCCGATATATGCCTCTGAACGTTTCAGAATAAATTCATGTTCATCATTTATCCTCTGGTGTGCATTGATTCCGGCTATCATTCCCTGGCTTCCGGCCTCTTCGTATCCGGTCGTGCCGTTTATCTGTCCGGCAAAAAACAAATTCTTTATTCTAAACGTTTCTAAGGTAAGATCGAGTTGCATCGGCGGAAAGAAATCGTATTCAATTGCATATCCTGGACGATACATTCTTGCGTTCTCGAATCCCGGCACCAAACGCAAAGCTTTTAATTGGATATCTTCTGGCAAAGATGTAGAAAAGCCATTTATATACATCTCTACGGTGTTCCATCCTTCCGGCTCTACGAAAATCTGATGTCGATCCCTTTCTGCAAAGCGATTAATTTTATCTTCTATCGATGGGCAGTATCTCGGCCCAAGTCCCTTGATTCTTCCTGTGAACATAGGAGACTTAGCAAAGCCTTCTTTTAATACCTCATGAACTTTTTCGTTCGTGTATGTAATCCAACAGCAACGTTGTTCTGTAGGCAATGCTACATCTGTGAATGAAAACCGTCCTCGTTTATCGTCACCCCATTGTTCTTCCATTTTGGAGTAATCAAGACTTCTACCATCTACCCTTGGCGGAGTTCCTGTCTTCATTCTTCCTGATTCGAACCCCAGAGAAACTAATTGTTCGGTAAGACCCGTTGCTGCTTTTTCTCCAGTCCTTCCACCCCCAAACCTCTTTTCCCCTACGTGGATAATTCCATTTAAGAAGGTTCCATTTGTTAAGATGACCGCATCGGATTCAATTTGCATTCCCATCGTGGTTATTACTCCGCATGCCTTTCCGTTCTTTACGATGATTTCTTTAACGGTGTCTTGCCAGAGATCAAGATTGGGTATTGCTTCTAACTGTAGGCGCCAGGCTTCTGCAAATCGCATTCTGTCGTTTTGCGTTCTTGGGCTCCACATCGCGGGGCCTTTAGACTTATTTAGCATTCTGAACTGAATGGTGCTTTTGTCAGCAATGATGCCAGAGTATCCGCCTAAAGCGTCAATTTCTCTTACTATTTGACCCTTTGCCACACCACCCATAGCAGGGTTGCAACTCATTTGGGCAATTACACCCATATTCATGGTTATCAAAAGCACTTTTGACCCCATATTTGAAGCAGCCGCCGCAGCCTCACAGCCAGCGTGACCAGCTCCAACTACTATTATGTTGTATTTATCAAACATTTTTTTGTTGATGTTCCACGTGGAACATTCTTTTTAAATATATTGTTCCACGTGGAACATTTTAAATGATCTCGCTTAATTCAAGCCAACGCTCTGACTTTGTGTCCAGCTCCTCTGTAAGTGCGGATATCTCTTCTGCCAGACGGGAGATTTCCATGTGATTCACGGTTGTTGTAAGGAGGCTTGTTTTTTCATTCAATGCCAGCTCAAGCTTTGGGATTTCCTCGTTTAGCAATTCATACTCCCGGGTTTCTTTATAGCTGGGCTTCTTCCGCACTTGTGCCAACCGTTGTTGCTCTACTTTTCTGTTTGTTTCAACCGTCTCGTTTTCTGCTTTTTTTCTACGAAGCTCAAGATCAGCTTCCGTTTTGTAGTCAGAATAATTGCCATTATAAATTTGGACATTACCTGCTCCGTCAAATATAAACAATTGGTCCACGAGTTTATCTACTAAATATCGGTCGTGGGAAACCAGCAACAATACGCCAGAATAAGCATCCAAAAACTCCTCCAGTACATTGAGCGTGTCAATATCTAAATCATTTGTTGGCTCATCCAAAATCAAAATATTTGGATTGGCCATTAAGACTTTCATTAATTGCAGTCGCTTTCTTTCTCCCCCACTCAGATTTTTTACGAATCCGTGTTGTTTTTGTGGCGGGAATAGAAAATTGGTTAACAATTGTGATGCGGTCAACGTTTCTCCGTTTGCAAGGACAATGTAATCAGCTACATTTTTTACCACGTCTAATACACGCTCCTCTTCATCAAAACGGAGTCCACTTTGTTTGTAATAACCAAAAACTGTGGTTTCTCCGCGGTCTATTAGACCATAGTCTGGCAAGACTTCGCCTGTGATCAAATTTAAAAATGTTGACTTTCCACTTCCGTTTATTCCGGAAAGCCCTATACGGTCGCCCTTTTTAAACACATAATCAAATGATGAAATTATTGTCTTTTCACCAAAACTTTTTGAAACTTGATTCAGCTCTAATATTTTGTTTCCCAACCTCGAAGTTTGGACACCCAAGGTGACTGATTTTTTCCTTACCGGCTCTTTAGCTTTTTTTTCCAAGTCATAAAAAGCAGCAATTCGAGACTTAGATTTAGTTCCTCTTGCTTTGGGTTGACGGCGGATCCACTCCAGCTCTTTTTTCAACAGATTCCTACTCTTTTCGACTAATAGCTGGTCAATGGTTTCCTTTTCTGCCTTCTTCTCTAAATAGTAGGCGTAATTGCCATTATAGCTATAAAAGTGGCCTCGATCCAATTCTTTTATTTCGTTGCTGACCGCGTCCAGAAAATAACGATCATGGGTCACCATCAATATTGTTTTCTGTCCCGAGGTCAATAGCTTTTCCAACCATTCTATTGTTTCAATATCCAAGTGGTTGGTTGGCTCATCTAATATATATATATCAGGCTCATCAATTAGCAGTTTGGCCAATGCCAGTCTTTTACGTTGGCCGCCAGACAGTGTGCTAATTTTCTGGGTAAAGTCACTAATATTTAGCCGGGTCAAAATAGCTTCTATCCTAATTCTATCCAACAGCTCGCTTCCTGTGGCTGAAATAAAATCAATTATTGTATTAAAGCCCTTATATTCAGGGTTTTGATCCAGATATCCAATCCTTGCCCCTCGTTCCTGGACCACCAGCCCTTCATTGGGGACGAGTTCACCAGCTAAAATTTTCAGCAAGGTAGATTTACCGGTTCCATTGCTACCAACTAAGGCCACCCGGTCACCCCTTGAAATGCCGAAGGTCAAATCTTTGAATAGCCAATTGTCACCAAATGAGTGACTTACACGTTCAGAGGATAGTATGCTCACTTTTGTTGAGATCGTACAAATTTTTGCAAAAATAAGCAAAAAAATCGGAGAGGAGTCAATCCAGTATTTCAGAAAGCTTTCTGTGTAGATCGGCTCCGCGTAGGTTTCTTGCTATAATCCGACCTTCTGGATCCAACAAGAAGTTTTGAGGGATGGTTTCAATAGCATATTGTTCTACAACCGGACTTCTCCAGAAGAGTAAATCTGATACATTTGGCCAATCCTGTAACCCATCATCTTGAATGGCTTTTAACCAAGCGGCCTTTTGTCCGGGCCGGTCAAGAGAAACGCCAAATACCGTGAAATTCTTGCTTTTGTAATTTTCGTATGCTGCCACAATATTCGGATTTTCCTGCCTGCATGGGACACACCAACTGGCCCAGAAATCCAACAAAACATATTGCCCACGTAAAGAGGAAAGGCTTATCATGGTGCCAGCAGTGTCTGGTTGTGAAAAGTCGGGAGCAATTGACCCAATTTCTACAGCAGATAAACTTTCAATCCTTGAAAGCAAGATTTGTCCTGTTTCTGATGCTTTCAGTGAAGAAGAGAGATTCTGGAAAAGAGGTTTCATGGTAGATAAGGATTCTGTTTCCACTAAGCCCATTAACAAATCCAAGCTAATTTGGCTGCTGGGAAAATCCTTTATAAAGCCGAAACTTTTCTCTAATTTTTCTTCCTGAATCCTAAATGCTTGACTTTCAACTTCTGATAAAAAGTCGGTGTCCGCTCTCAGCTCCTCAGGAGAATTATAGAAATGTTGCAGCAAAACGTTCATTTCAGAATCATATTGCTGCATTAGACTTTTGAAATGAGAATAGTCCGCATTAAGCTGGCCACCTTTTACTGATGCATTATACAAAGAATCCCGCGAAACAATCTGGATATTCCCCTTTTCCAGATAAACCTCTAAATAATCGGGGTTCTCGACAGCGCGGGGATCTTCCCCCTGATGCATAAGAAAGACCAAAGCCCTGGTCGGATTGTCAACAGCCCCGTGGAATTTAAAAGCCCCGCTTTTCACCTCCGCGGAATCCAATTTAGCCAGCATTCCCACCCTATAACTGATATAAGCTTTGGCCGGAGCCCCGAGGCTATCTATTTTTCCGCTAATAGTAAAATCAACCTGTGCAAATAAGGGTCCTGAAAACAGACCCACGGCAAGCAATAGTATTTTCTTAAATTTATCAACCATAGAAGAGAACAGGATCAAGCACCATGCCAATAATTACCAACGACCACTGGCCCCACCGCCACCAAATCCTCCACCGCCAAACCCACCGAATCCTCCACCTCCGAACCCACCTCCCCGGCCTCCACCAAACCCGCCCCGGTATCCTCCGCCTTTTCCCATGCCGCCCATCATCGTCATCCACCACAATGCATCTGCCGCCCCTCGTCTTCCCATGACTTCACTGTCATTTCCTCCGCCCCCTTTTTTCGAAATCACGGCGACGACAATGATGATAATAAGGATTAGCATGAAAATACTAATGCCGCCGTCCCGCTCTTTACGAGGCCCTGCAGAATACTCTCCTTTGGTATATGAAATCAGCGCATCGGTAGCCCGGTCAAGACCCTCAAAATACTGCTCCTGCCGGAAGGCGGGCTTAATCTCGTTTTCGATAATTCTGTAGGCTATAACATCTGGAACAGCGCCCTCCACACCGTAACCCGTCTGAATGGTAACCGCCCGGTCACCGAGCGCAACCAGTAACAAAATGCCATTATCGTGTTCCTTGCTCCCAATACCCCAGAGTTGAGCCAGGCGGACGGCATAATCCCCAATGTCATAATTTCCCACCGACTTAAGGATAACAACTGCAATTTGAGTCGAGGTGCTATCATCAAAAGCGACCAACTTCCGTTCGAGATGCCGAAGTTCTGAATCGCTCAGGGTGCTTGTGTAATCCGTAACCAGCCTATTGGAAGCTGGAGGAAAGTCACCGCTTTGTCCATAGCCAAAGGACACTGGAATGACCAAAACAAGAATCAGAAGAGAACGGAAAAAGAGTTTAGTCATAGCCAAAAATAATATCGTCAGGCAATTCATTGATGTCATCGTCCGAAACAGGGAAATAAGTGCGTAGCTGCTTGCCGGCATGGGAAACCCCCTCAATGATCCCTTCGACTATGTTGCCACTCTTAAAGTACAAAAGCATCTTGTTTTTGGTGTTTTCCCAGAAGTCGGAGGGCACCAGCTTGTTTATACCTTGATCTCCGATAATGGCAAACTCATGGTCTTCCGTTGCAACGTAGATCAGGACTCCGTTTCTCAAGGAAGTCTGGTCCATGCCCAACTTATTGAAATAATGGGTTGCACGGCTCATCACATCTGATTTGCAGCGCTTTTCCACCACGATCCGTATTTCTCCCGAAGTCTGGTTTTCGGCGAGAGCAATGGTGTGTAAAATTCGATCCTGCTCTTCTGTACTAAAGTGTCCCATCCGGATCAAAACTGAACTTCTGGGGCGCGCTCCGAACCAGCCTCAGCCGTAAAATATCCCTTTTGTTTAAACCCAAATATACCCGCCATAATATTGTTCGGGAAACGTCTGACCGTAGCATTGTAATCCTGAGTTGCTTCATTAAATGCTCTTCTTTCTGTAGAAATGCGGTTTTCAGTGCCCTCTAACTGCACCTGCAAATCCAGAAAGTTTTGGTTTGCCTTCAACTCTGGATACCTTTCCACCGTTACCAGCAACCGTCCCAATGACTGAGACAGGGCATCCTGAGATTGCTGAAACTGCTGGATAGCTTCAGGAGTCAGGTTGGCCGGATCTATGGTCACAGAGGTTGCTTTGGCCCGGGCTTCAATCACCTGGTTCAGGGTTTCCTGCTCAAATTCTGCTGCACCCTTTACTGTATTGACCAAATTTGGAATCAGATCAGCCCGACGCTGGTAGGCGTTTTCGACCTGCGCCCACTTTCCTTTTACATTTTCCTCTTTATTTACCAGGGTGTTATAGCCACAGGAACTGAAAGAAAGGGTGACGAACAGACCCAATACAAGAATTATTAATCTTTTCATTTTATTTGTGTTGATTGATTTTGTGTGTTGATCGAGATCAAAATTTTTACTTCCTCCTAATATTTGACAACGGTTACTGCCAATTTGTTACAAAAAGACAGGTTTACTACTTCAACCTCAGGCGCAACTATATTTTATTTTAATTTCTCTTGAAAGAAAGCGATCGTCCTGCTCCAGGCCAACTCAGCAGCTTCTTTGTCAAAGCGGGGCGTGGTGTCGTTATGGAAACCATGGTGAGTGCCGGGGTACATATGCATTTCGTATTGCTTGTTGTTTGCTTTTAATGCCGCCTCATAGGCCGGCCAACCCTCATTTACCCGGGTGTCCAACTCGGCGTAATGCACTTGAAGCGGAGCCTGAATATTGGGAACTTCTTCTGCCGGGGCCTGACCCCCATAAAAAGGCACGGCTGCCGCCAGATCGGGCACCCGGGCGGCCATCATATTCGAGATCCACCCGCCGAAACAGAAGCCGACTACCCCGACTTTCCCATTGCAGGAAGGGTGATTTTTCAGGTATTCGGCCGCTGCGATAAAATCTTCCAGCATTTCATCCCGGTTCCGCTGGCTTTGCAGGCTGCGGCCATCGTCATCATTGCCCGGATATCCACCGAGAGGACTCAGTGCATCCGGAGAGAGACTGATGAAGCCAGCCAAAGCCGCTCTTCTGCCCACATCCGCAATATGGGGATTCAGCCCCCGGTTTTCGTGAACGACAATGATGCCACCAAGCTTTTCCTTGTTGCCCGTGGGCAGGCTCAGCTGGCCCCGGATACTGCCTCCTCCCTTTGGAGAAGGGTATTCGATAAAGCTGCTCTCCACCCTCGGATCCTCCTCCCCCAATTGTATAGCTCCTTTATAGTCGGGCATTAAAAAGCTCATCAGAGCCGGAACGGTAAGCCCCCCTACCGCATAAGCAGATAGTTTTTGGATAAAATCTTTCCGGGCCAGCCGGTTGTGTGCATAGCGATCATAGAGGTCAAAAACCTCCTGACTGATCTGTTCTTTTTTGGGTTTCATTGGTTTGTCTTTTTGTGAACGATCTAACAAATTTAATCAAAAATCTATAGACTCCTTGATCTTGTGAAAATTCATGCTGTTGGCCATTGCATTGAAAATCTCAAAATAGGTGCGCTGGTTTTTATAAAGGGCCTCATGGCTTCCGGTCTCCACGACCCGCCCTTTCTCCATTACAATAATGTTTTCGGCATCAATAATCTGCGAAATACTATGTGAAACAGTGATTACGGTACGACCCTTTTTGATGGCATCCAGACTGTTTTTGATGCGTTCGGTCGCAATGGCGTCCAGGTTGGCCGTGGGCTCGTCCAGGAAGATAATGGGTGGGTTTTTCAGGAAAATCCGGGCAATCGCCAGTCGTTGCTGCTGCCCGCCGGACATCAGGTGGGCCTCAGTATCATAACCATCCGGCAAATCAAGGATCTGATCATGGATATAAGCCTTTTTAGCAGCCTCCACAACCTTTTCCATGCTCGCCCCCGCCCGGCCATACCGGATATTTTCGGCAATAGTACCCTTGAAAATATGGTTTTTCTGCAACATCAGGCCAATATTTTCACGCAGAAAATTGGTGTCATACTCCCTCAGGTCCACGCCGTCCAGCAGGATTTGTCCGGACGAAGGCTCATAGAACTTGTCCAGTAGATTGATGATCGTACTTTTCCCTGCCCCCGACAGACCCACCAGCGCGGTGCTTTCGTTGGGTCGGATCGTCAGATTGATGCCGGAAAGTGCCTGATAACCATTGGGATAACGAAAGTCCACATCCTTGAGCTCGATCAGGCCCCGGATCCTTTCGGGAATATATTGGCCGCTCTGCTCTCTTTGACCGTCATTTTCCAGTATTTCAAAGAAACTCTCCGAATAGATCAGGGCATCATTCACTTCATCATAGATTCGGTGCAATTGCCGGATGGGTGCGGAAACATTGTTGAAGAGCAGAATATGGAACATGATTGCTCCCAGGCTGATCTGTCCGTCCAATACCAGATAGGCTGTCAGCACAATGACCATCACGACCCCGATCTGTTCTATAAAGCCCTTGATGCTTTCAAAAAAATAGCTGGTTTTGCGGGTTTCCAACTGGTTTTCGGTCATATCGTACTGAATGGTCCGGTGCCGCTCTGCCTCGGTATCTTCCCGCACAAAGGATTTGATGACCAGGATCGATTCGATGAGATTGATAATCTGATTGTTTTTTCGCTCCCGGTAGCTCCGCATATTGCGGCGAAAGCCGGAGAGTTTTTTAGCCTGCAGATTTGACACGTAAAAATAAATGGGTACAATCAGCAAACCGACCAGCCCCACATAGAAATTAGCCATAAACATCACTACCAGCGCGACTGCCGCATTGGCAAACAGGGGCAGAATGTCGATGAAAAAGTTTTGCACCAACCGGGTCAGACTACTGATGCCTGCATCGATCCGGGTTTGCAGCTTACCGGATTCATTGTCCTGTTGGGTATAATAAGCCATTTTATAGGTCAGGACTTTTTCTACCACCGTCTGCGAGACATCCCTTGCGATCATGATCCTCAGTTTTTCACCATAATATTTTTGTCCGAAAACAACAGCGGCACGCACAATTTCCTTTACCAGCAAGACAGCGGCGATAAAGCCCAGAAGGCTCCAGCCGGCATTCAGCCCCTTGCCTTCTTCCATTAACTGCTGGATAGAATCAACGGTATATTTGAGAACAAACGCATTCACCTGTGCAGCAAAGGATCCGATAATTGTGAGCAGGAATGCAAAGAAGATGAGTGTTTTATAGGGTACCGTGAAAGGCAGGATTTTTTTGAATAGTTGTGCAATCGTCATATAATATTGAACAAGAATAATTCTTAAAGGTTTAACCCGGATTCGGAAACTTGGCTTAAGCCAGATTTAGAATCCAAGCGAAATCTGTACTTTTGTCTATTCAAAAATGCAAAGTTTTTGGGATAAAACCCCAACATTTATATTATGCAACAAGAAATCGAATTGGCTGTTTTGCCCGAAAAGATCGGGGATGATGACTTTATACTCCGGGAAGGCGCGGCAAAACTGAGGATCAACACCCTGCGTATAAAGGGGTTCCGAATCCTCAAAAGATCAATCGATGGCCGCAGCAAGCAAGTGCTATACCGGATCAGAGTATTGTTTTTTATAGACGAGGTTCCCGCTCCTCAAGTGTTTTCATATGAAGCCGGCTCTGTGGCCGAAGGCAAGCCGGTGATCATTATCGGTGCCGGGCCTGCCGGACTTTTTGCTGCGCTGAGGTGCATTGAGCGGGGGTTAAAGCCCATCATTCTGGAAAGGGGAAAGGATGTGCAGGCCCGCCGGAGGGACCTTGCAACGCTCAACAAATTTGGGATTGTCAACCCGGAATCCAATTATTGTTTTGGAGAAGGGGGCGCCGGTACGTATTCGGATGGCAAATTATATACGAGGTCCGATAAGCGGGGCAATGTGGAGAAGGTTTTGCGGTTATTTATTGCACATGGTGCTCCGGCAGACATTTTGGTGGATGCCCGACCCCATATTGGCACCAATAAATTACCCCATATTATTCAAAGTATCCGCCAAACTATTATTGATAAGGGCGGGCAAGTCCATTTTGAATGCAAGGTCACAGATTTACTGATCAAAGACGGAGCAATCCTGGGAGTGAAGCTGGAAAGCGGGGCCGATATCCGTAGCGAACACGTGATTTTGGCTACCGGACATTCCGCCAGGGATATTTTTCAGCTTTTCAGGGAAAAGAATCTATTGGTTGAAGCCAAACCCTTCGCGCTTGGGGTCCGGATCGAACACCCTCAGGAAATCATAGACCAGGCCCAATATCATTGTATGGTGCGTAGTGAGCATCTTCCTCCGGCCTATTACAGTCTGGTGGAACAAGTCGATGGACGGGGCGTGTTTTCTTTTTGTATGTGTCCGGGTGGGGTCATTGCGCCCTGTGCGACAGAGGAGGGAGAAATCGTAGTCAATGGCTGGTCGCCATCCAAGCGAAACAACCCCCATGCCAATTCGGGGACAGTCGTACAGATTAACTTGCAGGATGTGGCCGGGAGTATAGAAAATCCTTATGCTATGCTTGATTTTCAACGAGAGATTGAGCGGCAGGCTTTTGTCGCAGGTGGGGGAATGCAGGTCGCTCCGGCCCAGCGAATGATTGACTTTGTGCAGGGCAGAATATCGACGGACTTACCTTACAATTCTTATAAACCGGGAACCAAAAGTGTAGCGCTAAAAGACATTTTGCCCGGATTCGTTGGGGATGCGCTCAAACAGGCATTACCCAAATTTGGAAAAAAAATGAAAGGTTACTATACAAACGAAGCGATACTGGTTGGTGTTGAGTCCCGCACCTCCTCTCCCATTCGAATCCCCAGGGACAGAGACTCTTTACAGCATCCCCAGGTGCGCGGACTATTCCCCTGCGGGGAAGGCGCAGGCTATGCCGGGGGAATTGTATCTGCTGCTATTGACGGCATGAATTGTGCGGAAAGGATCGTTTGATCAAAACAATTGTTTACTATTTTGTTGGATTAACAAATAATATTCTATACCTTCACCCCGAAGCAAACCAATTATTAGGAGGCGACACAACGCAAAGCACGGAGTGAAATGGCCGATCTGAAAAACTTATTAAGGCAAGCATTTAAGCATTTGCTGACAGCAAAGGCAATGACGGAGTTGTTTGAGGAGAACAAAACCGAAACTGGCAAATATGTACACGCCACATCCAGAGGCCATGAAGCGGTCCAGATTGCGCTCGGGCTCCAGTTGTTGCCCGAGGATTATCTAAGCGCCTATTACCGGGACGATGCCCTTCTTTTGTCCATTGGGATGAGTCCCTACGAGCTGATGTTGCAGCTTTTGGCAAAAAAAGAAGATGTGTTTTCGGGAGGAAGAACCTATTATTCACACCCCAGCCTCCGCAGGGAAAACATGCCCAAAATTCCCCATCAAAGTAGTGCAACCGGAATGCAGGCTATTCCTACTACTGGTATAGCGATGGGCATTCAGTACAAAGAAAAACAGGGCTTGGCCGAAAAAGGCAGTTCGCCTATAGTAGTCTGCTCTATGGGGGATGCAAGTTGCACGGAAGGGGAGGTTGCAGAAGCCTTTCAGATGGCTGCACTCAAAAACTTACCTATATTATATTTAGTACAGGACAATGGCTGGAATATTTCTGCCAAGGCCGAAGAGTTTACTGCTCAGGATATTGCACATTATGCCTCAGGATTCAAGGGGATAGAGATTTTTCAGATCGATGGAACTGATTTTTTAGAGTCCTACCAGGTTTTGGAAAAAGTGGTCAAGCTGATCAGGGAAGAAAGGAGACCAGTATTGGTTCACGCCAAGGTACCCTTGCTGAACCATCACACTTCCGGTGTGCGTAAGGAATGGTATCGGGATGACCTGGATGAGGCCCGGACAAGGGATCCTTATGACAAAATTAAAACCAAAATGCTGGCCGAGGGATTTCCTGCTGATGAGCTGGATGTGATGGAAATCGCTGTAAGGGAAAAAGTCAGACAGGACTACGAACAGGCATTTGATGCAGCAGACCCCGCTCCCGAAGATCTTTACTCCCATGTATTTGCGCCAACGCCCGTCACGGAAGAACAAGGCGAGAGGGAGCCATCAGGAGGGGAAAAAGTGGTGATGGTGGACGCAGCCTTATTTGCGATTCGGGAATTGATGGCAAAACACCCCGAAGCATTGTTATATGGTCAGGATGTGGGCGCCCGCTTAGGTGGGGTTTTTCGGGAAGCCGCAACCCTGGCCAAACAGTTTGGCAATCACCGGGTATTCAACACTCCGATCCAGGAGGCCTTTATTGTGGGATCCACGGTAGGCATGAGTGCTGTGGGCCTCAAACCCATTGTGGAAGTCCAGTTTGCCGATTATATCTGGCCGGGCCTCAATCAGTTATTTACTGAAGTATCCCGTAGTTGCTACTTGTCCAATGGAAAATGGCCGGTGTCAATGGTGCTGCGGGTTCCAATCGGGGCATATGGTAGTGGCGGCCCTTATCATTCCAGTTCGGTAGAAAGTGTGCTGACCAATATTAAAGGGATAAAAATAGCTTACCCATCTACGGGAGCAGACTTGAAGGGCTTAATGAAAGCAGCGTTTTACGACCCCAATCCGGTAGTGATGCTGGAGCACAAAGGTCTTTACTGGAGCAAAATGAAGGGAACCGAAGAGGCGGCCAGTATTGAACCGGACGAAGATTATATTCTTCCTTTTGGCAAGGCAAGGATTGTAGAGGAGTGTGCGCAATCTGCCGAAGGCCCTACCGCCACTATTATCACCTATGGGATGGGGGTGTATTGGGCAAGGCAGGCAGCGCAGCAACTCAGGGAAAAAATAGAGATTGTTGATCTCCGGACCCTGGTGCCGCTTGATGAAGAGGCCGTTTTTGCGAGTGTCAGAAAGCACGGGCGCTGTGTGATACTGACCGAAGAACCCAAGCAATTTTCTTTTGCTCAAAGCCTTGCCGGACTGATAGGTGAACATTGTTTTGAATCGCTTGACGCCCCGGTCCGCGTGATGGGGGCAAAGGATTTGCCTGCTATTCCGCTGAATGCGGTATTGGAAAAAGAGATGCTGCCCAACGCTGAGAAACTGACAGAATTGCTCGGCGAGCTGCTGGACTATTGATTTTTTGTATATTTGTTTGAAAGAGACCAGATTATAATTAGATGAGTTCGGGATTTTATAAAGTGAAAGTTAAGGAGGTGAAGCGTGAAACCAATGAATGTGTTTCTGTAGCCCTTGATTTGCCCAATGATTTGCAATCATTGTTTGTATTTAATCCCGGTCAGCATTTGATATTCAGAAGTCGCAGGGACAATGGAGAAGAAATCAGGCGCAATTATTCGATTTGCTCATGCCCCAGCGATAATGAGCTTAGGGTTGCCGTTAAAAAAATCGATGGGGGCTACTTTTCTTCGTTGATCAATGAACGGATTGGGGTGGGCGATGAGCTGGAAGTTATGGCTCCCCAGGGCAATTTTGTGGCCATACCCAACAGGAATAATCAAAAAAACTATGTGGCAATTGCTGCGGGATCTGGCATCACACCTATTATTTCCATTTTGAAGTCGGTGTTGAGGGAAGAGCCAAAAAGTAGAGTTACCCTGATTTTTGGCAACCGAAATAAGGGCTCAATCATATTTAAAGAGGAAATAGAAGGGTTGAAAAACCGGTATATGGATAGACTGAGTGTTTTTCATGTACTAAGTAGGGAAAAGGCAGACGCCGAAATCCTGTCAGGACGGATCGACCGTCAAAAGACTGCGTTATTTTTAAAGCAATTGATCCATCCGGCCACGGTGGACGAAGTGTTTTTGTGTGGACCGGAAGAAATGATTTTTGAGAGCCGGGAAGCATTTTTGGATGCAGGGCTTGATCCCAACAAAATTCACTTTGAGTTGTTTTATAGTGCGGGAGCCGAAGAAAGAAGGGCAGAACGAGAGAGGGCTTCGGCCATAAACAAAGGCCCCATAAGCAGAGTACGGCTTAAGACAGATGGGATCACTCTTGAGTTTGATTTGCCTTACGAGGGCGATTCCATTCTTGATGCAGCCCTCAAAAATGGTGCGGATCTGCCCTTTGCCTGCAAAGGCGGTGTTTGTGCCACCTGCAAATGTAAATTGGAAGAAGGCGAAGTTGTTATGGATGTTAATTATGCCCTGGAGCCGGATGAGCTGGAAAGAGGATTTATTTTATCCTGCCAATCCCATCCTATTACGCCCAACGTGGCGGTTAATTATGATATAAAATGATTGTTTAGAAAGGTTTGTCTATGAGTGCAGAAGAAATAAATTTACAGACCAGGTTCGATGAGAAAATCGAAAATGAAGCTCGAATAGAGCCCCGGGACTGGATGCCGGAAGCCTATCGCAAAACCTTGATCAGGCAGATTTCCCAGCATGCGCACTCTGAGGTTGTCGGCATGTTGCCCGAAGCCAACTGGATCAGCAGAGCGCCAACGCTCAATCGGAAAAAAATTTTGTTGGCAAAGGTACAGGATGAGGCAGGGCATGGTCTTTACTTGTATTGTGCAGCTGAAACACTGGGTGTTTCCAGAGATCAGATGATTGCTGATTTGTTGTCCGGCAAGGCAAAATACTCCAGTATTTTCAACTATCCTACCTTGACTTGGGCAGATATAGGTATGATTGGCTGGTTGGTGGATGGCGCTGCTATTCTCAATCAGGTCCCTTTGTGCAGGACTTCCTATGGACCTTATGCAAGGGCGATGGTTCGGGTTTGTAAAGAAGAGTCCTTTCATCAGCGACAAGGCTACGAATCGCTGATTCGCTTGTGCGAAGGTTCCAGGGAGCAAAAAGAAATGGCACAGGATGCCCTGAATCGCTGGTGGTGGCCGACTCTGATGATGTTTGGCCCAAAAGACGAGGAATCTTCCAATTCCGAGCTTTCAATGAAGTGGAGGATCAAGAGGTTTTCGAATGATGAGTTGCGGCAGCGCTTTGTAGATATCACAGTTCCACAAGCCGAATTTTTGGGGCTCACGATTCCTGATCCCAAGTTGAAATGGAATGAGGAACGGGGTCATTATGATTTTGGGGAAATTGATTGGGAGGAGTTTTGGAAGGTAGTAAAAGGTGGAGGACCCTGTAATAAACAAAGGCTGGACGATCGCAACAAGGCTCATGACAATGGAGCATGGGTGAGGGAGGCAGCGATGGTGTATCATGAAAAAAGAAATAGAAGGTTGGCGTAATATAAAGGAAAATGGAAAAGAAGGAATGGCCACTCTGGGAGGTTTTTATTCGGAGTAGGCAAGGTTTGGATCACAAACATGTTGGCAGTCTGCATGCTGCGGATGAAAAAATGGCCATTGAAAACGCCCGGGACGTTTATACACGTCGAATGGAGGGGGTCAGTATTTGGGTAGTAGAATCCCGGCATATCCACGCGTCCAATCCCGAGGATTCGGGGGCTTTTTTTGACCCCGCAGAAGACAAGGTTTATAGGCACCCGACATTTTATGATGTGCCACCAGAAATAAAAAATATGTAAGCGCTTATATAATTTGAAAAATGCATACAGAAACCCCATATTTTAAGGATTTTATATTGCATCTCGCGGACACCAACCTGATATTGGCCCAGCGACTCTGCGAATGGTGCGGGCATGGGCCTATTTTGGAACAGGATATCGCTCTTTCCAATATTGCATTAGACCTATTGGGACAGGCCGGCAACTATTATGAATATGCGGCAGATCTGCTGGGAGGCGATGAAACTGCTGACAGCCTGGCCATGCTTCGCAGCGAAAGAGCGTTCAAAAACTTGCTTTTAGTCGAATTGCCCAATGGGGATTTTGGCCGTACAGTGACTAAGCAGTTCTTTTTCGAATCCTTTCAAGATTTATTCTTGGAAAAACTGATGCACTCAAATGATTTGAGGCTGCGGTGAATTGTCGAAAAGGCCTTAAAAGAAACTAAATATCACCTGAGATGGTCTTCCGAGTGGGTGATTCGCCTGGGGGACGGTACCGAAGAAAGCCATGATCGTATGCAAAATGCGGTGGACTACCTCTTGCCGTTTTTGGGAGAACTCTTCTTGCCGTCCGACTATGAGCTTGAATTGATCAAATCAGGGGTGATTCCCAATCCGAACGACTTTAAGACCCAATGGGAAGAAAAAGTAAGGGACGTCCTGAGAGAAGCCACTATTGAAGCGGAGCTTCCGCACACACAGGTACAAAAAGGGGGAAAGCAAGGAATGCACACCGAATATATGGGATATGTTTTAGCTGAGTTACAATTTATGCAGCGTTCCTATCCCGGATTGGAGTGGTAAGGTTTTTTATCAATTTTGAATAATGGTTGATACGATTTGGAAGTATTTGGAGGAGGTCCCTGATCCGGAAATTCCAGTGATCAGTGTTATTGACCTGGGCGTGGTACGGGGAGTGAAATTGTTGGAGCCAAATGGAGTAAGGGTTACGATTACCCCTACCTATTCCGGTTGTCCGGCAATGAATGAGATTTCCATGGGCATTCGCCTAAAATTGATGGAAAAAGGATTTGAAGGAATAGAAGTTGTGGAACAATTGAGTCCGGCCTGGACCACCGAATGGTTGAGTGAGTCGGGAAAGGAGAAAATGAAAGCCTATGGAATAGCCCCACCGGTGGAAACCTCCCGGGAAGGAGGCTTGTTTGCCGTGGAGTTGGGCATTGCCTGTCCACAATGTGGTTCAAACCAAACCAAACTGATCAGTCAGTTTGGATCAACGGCCTGTAAAGCGCTGTATCAGTGCCAGGCTTGCAGAGAGCCATTTGATTATTTTAAGTGTCATCACTAAGAAACAAAAGCTTCAAAAAGGAAAGGAAGATGAGCTCGAATTCAAAAGATATAGCGCAGACCGATACAGTCATTTATAAAAAGGCCGCAGGCGTGGCTTGGATCGCCCTAAACAGGCCAGAGGTTTATAACAGCTTCAACCGGGAGATGATCATGGGTCTGCAGGCCCGTCTGGATGAGGCCGCGCAGGACCAGGAGGTCCGGGCAGTAGTGCTGACGGGTACGGGGAAAGCATTTTGTGCCGGCCAGGATTTGGGTGAATTTTTGGAGGAAGGAAATAAGCTGCCAAGAGACAGGGAGCTGGAATTCGGTCGAATTGTGGATGAACATTATACCCCGGTGATCCTAAAGATCACCAATATGCCCAAGCCCGTGGTGGCAGCGGTCAATGGGGTTGCTGCAGGAGCAGGAGCCAACTTGGCCCTGGCTTGTGATTTGGTGGTTTCCGCAGAACAAGCCGCCTTTATTCAGGCATTTAGTAAAATCGGGTTAGTTCCCGACAGTGGTGGCACTTATTTTTTGCCCCGACTGGTTGGTCGGCAAAGGGCAATGGCTCAAATGCTGTTGGGTGAAAAAATTACGGCCCCGGAAGCCAAACAGATAGGGATGATTTATGATTGGTTTTCTGCAGAAGAGTATGAAGAAAAAGTAAAGGCACTGGCAGGTAGATTGGCAGAATTGCCTACATTAGCCTTAGCTTATACCAAGCGATTACTCAATCAATCCCCCGGGCATACGCTGGAGGAACAGCTCAA
>DATGNG010000067.1:0-4896 GCA_035306865.1 Sphingobacteriaceae bacterium | reverse complement strand
TGCCAAGAAAGATGGCAGAATATCCCAGGAAGAATTCCGGGAGCCCGTTGAACTCCGCGCCTGTTCCTTCGAGCGGATTTACTTCTCAGAGGAAGTGATGCCGAAATTTATCAGGAACGTAAACAACTTGGTAAATTGCTTTGTCCACAGGTTCTGAAAGCCATTGACTACAATATCAAGGATACCGTATTTTCTTATATTCCCAATACTGCCGAAGTTTCTTTCTTTGGTATGGAAGAAGGAGTGAGTGCTTATGTGCGAAATCTTCAAAAGGAAACCCTGCTCAACCGTGCGGATAAAATTTCTGATGAAGAATTGAATGAAATGCTGAGCATTACTCCACGTTTCGAGAAACTCAATATCAAAGATGCCAAACTGCGTACTTTTATCACCCAGGATGCGGATCGGCAGGATATGGTACAACATGTTTATGATACTACTTACGGCATAGTTCGGGACCACAAAGACACCATTGTCGCTATGGATGACTCCATCGTGCGCGGTACCACACTCAAACAGAGTATCCTGACTATTTTGGATCGGCTCAATCCCAAAAAGATCATAGTAGTATCTTCGGCTCCGCAAATCCGATATCCGGATTGCTATGGGATCGATATGTCCCGTATGGGCGAATTTGTGGCTTTTGAAGCTGCAGTTTCTCTCCTCTACAAACATGATATGGGCCATATCGTGGAGGAAGTTTATCAGAAATGTATTGCCTCGCTGAACCTGCCCAAAGAGGAAGTACCCAATTATGTCAAAGAAATTTATGCCCCATTCACAGAGGATGAGATTTCTGCCGAGATTTCTGCCATTATCAGGGGAGCACATATCAAATCAGAAGTGGAAGTGATTTATCAAACCCTTGATAATCTGCATGTCGCTTGTCCGAATCATAAGGGAGATTGGTATTTCTCGGGAGATTACCCAACCCCGGGAGGCAATAGGGTGGTCAATAGAGCCTATATGAATTGGGTAGAGGGCAAAAACGTCCGTGCCTATTTTAGTGCCTGATTTTGTAAAGAGTTTTGAATAATTACCATTTTAATTGGTAATTTCACAAAAATTTGTGCCCATGCGTAATATAACCGATCACCTCATTGAGGCTTTTGATATTCCGTTGAGCAATCCGGTAGTTGTTTTCGCTCTGATCCTATTTATTATTCTTCTTTCCCCCATTCTTTTACGAAGGATCAAAATCCCGGGCATTATTGGTCTTATCCTTTCCGGCGTATTGATCGGCCCACATGGTCTTCATTTGTTGGAGCGGAATTCAGCGGTGGATCTTTTTTCGACAATTGGCTTGCTGTATATAATGTTTATTGCCGGTCTGGAGCTGGATATGAATGAGTTCAGAAAAACACGGCACAAAAGTATCACCTTTGGTGTTTTTACATTTCTTGTTCCAATTTTGATTGGATTTCCAATATGCTATTATATCCTGGGTTATGATATTTTGGGGAGTACATTGATTTCAAGTATGTTTGCCACCCATACGTTGGTGGCATATCCCGTCGTCAACAGCTATGGAATCTCCAAGAACGAAGCAGTTGCGATTACTATTGGCGGGACGATCCTGACTGATACCGCAGTGCTGATCATATTGGCAGTGTTGATCGGAGCCTCTCAGGGACAGCTTGACCAGCAATTCTGGATCACGATGGGAATCTCCTTATCCATATTTTTACTGATCATGTTTGGGATTATTCCCCGCTTGGCCAAATGGTTCTTTCAAAAAGTGGAGGGTGAGAAGACCGCCCATTATATTTTTGTGCTTTTTGTTGTGTTTTTTGCTGCCTTCATGGCAGAATAAGCTGGGCTTGAACATATTATTGGGGCATTCGTTGCTGGACTCGCCCTTAATAAACTCATTCCCCACTCCTCAGCACTGATGAATCGGATTGAATTTAGCGGAAACGCTTTGTTTATCCCATTTTTCCTGATTAGTGTGGGCATGATTGTAGATATCAGCGTATTATTGAAAGGGCCAATGGCGATTTACATAGCTGCAGCACTTACTATAGCGGCTATTTTTGGTAAATGGGTGGCAGCTTGGATTACCCAGAAGGTATTTGGATATTCCAAGGCTCAACGAAAACTGATATTTGGCCTTAGCGGTTCGCATGCGGCAGCTACATTAGCTGTGATAATGGTAGGTTATAATTATGGAATCATTGATGAAAATGTGCTCAATGGCACCATTATTCTAATTTTAGTAACCTGTATGGTGGCTACGCTGGTAACCGAGGATGCTTCCAAGAAAATAGTATTGGCCGGGGATCAGGACGAGGTCACAGAAGACCGGGATATAAAAAAGGAGGAGCAGTTGGTGTTGCCTATTGCCAATCTCAATAACATGGAGTCCTTATTGGATTTTGCGGCCCTGATCAAGAGTAAGCAATCTCATTTTCCCCTGACAGTACTCACGGTGGTCCAAAATAATGATTTGGCTGAGCAGAATCTCAAAAAAGCAAGAAAAAACCTGGACTCCACCGCCCGACATGCTTCTGGTAGTGAGATCGAGGTCAATATAATGGCTACTATAGATTATAATATTGCCAGTGGGATCAGTCGGGCAGCCCGGGAAGTCAATGCGGACGGTATTATATTGGGGTGGCCCAGCAAAGCCGGGATTATTGAAAAAATGGTAGGTGAAAAGACCCAAAGTATTCTCAATAGCACGGATGCTAACCTATTTATGTGTGATATTAACCGATCTATCGTTACTCACAAGCGGATCACCGTTTGCTGCCCTCCTTTGGCAGAATCGGAGTTGGGTTTTGAGTTCTGGTTGGAAAAAGTATTCAGATTATCCCAGGAATTGACCATAAGCGTGTTCTTTGTCTGTGACCATCGTACCCAAGAAGCAATAGAGATGTACATGGATAAGAGTAAGCAATCAGCCCGGGTACAATTTGCAAACCTGAAAGATTGGGATGATCTCAGTGGAATAAAGGAGCATACTCAAGAAGGGGATCTGATCATTGTTGTATCCGCCCGTACTGGAGATGTGTCCCACCGCAGCGCCCTTATCGGGTTACCAATGAAATTGGTTCGACTATATCAAAATTATAACCGGATCCTCGTATATCCATCCCGCAGACCCGGTTATATGTCAGATGAGTATTAATGTGGGTCCGGTTTAAACCGAACCCACGCTACCATTAATTTCCCCTGCTCTCAATTTACCCCTGCTCTCAATTTACCTCTGCTCTCAATTTTACCCCTGCTCTCAATTCACGGGCAGCTTCCACCATGGCAATGAGGGCTTTCCGGGTTTCTTCCCAATGGCGGGTTTTCAGCCCACAGTCCGGGTTGACCCATAATTGCCCGGAAGGGATCACGGATTGTGCTTTTTTCAGCAAAGCGATCATCTCCTCTTTTGAAGGCACCCGCGGAGAATGGATATCATATACTCCCGGCCCTATATCATTGGGATAATTGAATCCTGCAAAAGCATCCAGCAATTCCATCTGGGAACGGGAACATTCAATCGTGATTACATCGGCATCCATATCCGCAATGTGCTTGATGATATCGTTGAATTCGGAATAACACATGTGGGTATGGATCTGGGTCGAATCTTCTACACTGCTTGACGCAATCCGGAAGGCCTCGATCGCCCATTCCAGGTAAGCCGTCCAGTCCGCCTTGCGCAGGGGCAGCCCTTCCCGGATGGCGGGCTCATCGATCTGAATAATACGGATCCCAGCCTTTTCCAGATCTGAAACCTCATCCCGGATCGCCAGAGCAATTTGCTGGCAAGTGACCGCGCGCGGCTGGTCATCCCGCACAAATGACCATTGCAGGATGGTGACAGGTCCGGTTAGCATGCCTTTCACATATTTGCTGGTGAGGGACTGTGCATATTTTGACCAATACACGGTCATGGCTTCCGGCCGACTGACATCTCCGAATACAATCGGCGGCTTGACACAGCGGCTGCCATAGCTTTGCACCCAGCCGTTGGCAGTAAAAGTAAAACCTTTCAAGCGCTCCCCAAAATATTCCACCATGTCATTCCGCTCAAACTCACCGTGAACCAGCACATCCAGGCCGGTTTCTTCTTGCCAGCGGATCGTCCGCTCGGTCTCCTCCTTCAGCAAGCGGTCATATTCAGCTTCCGTCAACAGGCCTTTTTTGAATTTTGACCGCCAGCTGCGCACCTCGGCGGTTTGGGGAAAGGAACCAATGGTGGTGGTGGAGAAAAGAGGCAGTCCCAGTGCCTGCTGCTGTAAGCTTTTACGGGTAGAAAATCCGTTTTTCCTTTTTCCGTCTGCCCTGGTCAGTGCCTTTACCCTTTGCTTGACTTCCAGGTTATGGATCAGGGAGGAGGTCCTGCGGCTGGCGATAGCAGATTTATTGGCTTCGAATGCCTGTAGGGTAGCCTCATCCACATTTCCGGCAGCCAGTTTTTTCAGGATCACCAATTCATCCACTTTTTGACGGGCAAAGGCCAGCCATTGCTTGATTTCGGGCGTCAGGGTTTGCTCTTTGGTTTCCAACTCGAGGTCACAGGGTGAATGTAGCAGGGAACAGGAAGTCCCGATCAGCACCCGGTCCGCTCCCAGTTTTTCCGTGGCCCGACGGATGCTTGCCAGCGAATCTTCCAGGTCATTCTTCCAGATATTCCGGCCATCGACCAGACCCAGTGACAATTTTAATCCGGTGGGTATCTGCTGCAACAAACTTTCCAACTGTTCAGGTGCCCGCACCAGATCCACATGAAGGGTATCCACCGGCAATCCGGTCGCCAGCGGCAAATTATCCTTCAAACCATCAAAATAGGTGGTCAGCAGGATTTTCAATCCGGGCAACTGCCGCCGGAACTCCTGATACACCAGTTTGTACGCTGCTTTTTCTTTTTCATTCAGATCCAGCGCCAGGAAAGGTTCA
>DATGNG010000066.1:0-4637 GCA_035306865.1 Sphingobacteriaceae bacterium | reverse complement strand
ACCTGACCTTCTATTTCCTGATGGGGCCAGGCCGCGTTGCTCTCGTCTGTTATGGCTGTAACACTGGTATTGCTCTGCATTCCGACAGGAGCAAATATTCGCTCTGCCAAAAATTCATCCCAAGTTTTCCCACTTGCATATTCAATGACCTGACCTGCCACCGAATACATCATATTGCTGTAAACGAAGGAGGTGCGAAAGGGTTGTTCAAAATCCATATAACGAAGGTGACGGATCAGTTCGTCCCGATCCCGGCCGCTGAGGTACTGCAATCGGTTGCCAATCATTCTGCCAATGCCGACCCGGTGGGTCAGTGCGTCCCTTACAGTAACCTGACTGGTCACCCAGGGATCACTCAATGCAAACCAGGGAATAACATCCACAATTTTTGTATCCCAGGTTATTTTCCCTTCATCCACAAGCATAGCCAGGGCAGCAGCAGTGATGTTTTTACTGACGGAGGCGATGCCAAATAGGGTGCGTTCATCTACAGGCTCTCCTTCTCCCAATTTTTTCTCCCCAAACCCTTTTGAATAAAATATTTTTCCATCCTTTACGATGGCTACAGCCATGCCAGGAATATTCCAGTCCTGCATTCCTTTCAGGACCATTTGGTCAAAGTCATTGGAAAGGGGCGACTGGGCTGCTACAGGAAAGGCAACAGCAGTCAAAAACAGGAAATTCAATACGAAAAGTCGTAGAACAAAACTTTTAGAAGCAAAATTTTTCATATCAGGGCATCAATTGGTCCGGATCCAAACCTATGAAAAATTCGGGAAGAAATCAACCTTTCTTTAAGGCAATTGCGTATAGTTTCATTTGTTTGACCATGGAAAGCAGCCCATTGGCACGGGTTGGCGAAAGGTGCTCTTTCAATCCAATCTGATCAATAAAATAGAGGTCGCTATCTGCAATTTCTTCCGGAGAATGCCCGGAAAGAACTTTCACCATCAGGCTCACCAGGCCCTTAGTAATAATGGCATCGCTATCTGCAGTAAAGTGGATCAGTCCATCCCGAAAGTCGGCATGCAGCCATACTTTGGATTGGCAGCCTTTGATCAGATACTGATCGGTTTTGTATTGCCCGTCGATCAAAGGCAGCTCTTTACCAAGCTGAATAATGTATTCATATTTGGACATCCAATCTTCAAAAAATGAAAAATCGGCTATCAGCTCGTCCTGTATCTCATTAATGGTCATAGTATTAAATTTTCATTGAAGCATCTGGGATGCCTTTTGAAGGGCGGCAATCAATGCATCCACATCTTCCCTGGTATTGTACATGGCAAAGGAAGCCCGCACCGTTCCCGGAATCCCAAGCTTATCCATCACTGGCTGTGTACAATGGTGTCCGGTCCTTACCGCCACACCCAGTTTATCACAGATCACTCCCACGTCATATGGATGAATATCCCCCAACAGGAATGAAATTACCCCGGATTTTTCGGGGGCAGTACCAATGATCCGCAGCCCGTCAATCGTCAGCAGACTTTCAGTGGCATAATTCAATAAATCGTTTTCGTAAGCAGCGATGGCATCCAATCCTATGGATTGAATATAGTCAATCGCACTGCCCAGACAGATCCCGGCCTCAATATTGGGTGTGCCGGCTTCAAATTTAAAGGGCAATTCGTTGAAAGTGGTCTTTTCAAAAGTAACCTGTTTGATCATATCCCCTCCACCCTGATACGGTGGCATGGCATTGAGCCAGTTTTCCTTGCCGTATAGAACCCCAACTCCGGTAGGTCCATACATTTTATGACCTGAGAATACGAGAAAGTCCACATCCAGCTCCTGCACATTCAATGCAATATGATGCACGGCCTGCGCTGCATCCAGCAATACCGGGACTCCCATTGCGTGGGCCTTACTGATTACTCCCCTGACCGGATTGATAGTGCCCAATGAATTGGAAACATAGGTGATGGCCACCAACTTTGTCTTTTCATTCAGCATAAGCTGGAAAGCCTCCATGTCCAGCACATCTCTTTCGTCCATTGGTATCACCCTGAGTTTTGCGCCTTTTGCAGCACATAGTAATTGCCAGGGTACAATATTCGAATGGTGTTCCATTTCCGAAATCAGAATTTCATCCCCTTCATGTACAAATTCATTCCCGTAGGAATGGGCAACCAGATTGATGCCCCCGGTGGTGCCGGAAGTCATGATTATTTCATGGTCATGGGCCGCCCCAATAAATTGACTAATTTTGGCTCTGGACACCTCATAAGCATCAGTAGCCAATTGGCTTAGGTGATGCACTCCCCTATGGATATTACTATTGATGCCGGTATAATAATCGGAAATGGCATCGATCACCATTTGGGGTTTTTGGGTGGTGGCTCCATTGTCCAGATAAACCAGGGGGCTTCCATTTACCTCCCTGCGGAGAATTGGAAAATCCTGCCTGATGCTATCAATTGGATATATTTTTGACATTTAATGTTTCCCTTTAGTTTTTGGCATATTTAAAAGATCTGCCTAAAAATTTGGCCTGCGAACCTAATTCCTCTTCGATTCTCAGCAATTGATTGTATTTGGCAATCCGGTCCGAACGAGATGCAGATCCGGTTTTGATCTGACCACAATTCAAGGCTACTGCCAAGTCAGCAATGGTCGTATCCTCAGTCTCACCCGAACGATGGGACATTACTGAGGTATATCCATGGGTTTGCGCGAGACTGACCGCATCAATGGTTTCGGATAAAGATCCGATCTGGTTGACTTTCACCAATATCGAGTTGGCTGTATCCGTATCTATGCCCTTTTGTAGCCTTACGGTATTGGTCACAAACAAATCGTCCCCAACCAATTGCACCTTATCACCAATTTTTTCGGTCAATAGTTTCCATCCCGCCCAATCATCTTCATGCATACCATCTTCAATGGATATAATAGGATATTTCTGGGTTAATTCGGCCAGATAGTCCACTTGCTCCGCAGAACTTTTTACAGCCGCACCAGCACCTTCAAACTTGGTGTAATCATAATTACCATTGGTATAAAACTCGGATGCAGCACAGTCCAGTGCCAGGAAAATATCCTCACCCGCCTTATAACCAGCTTTGGCAATGGCCGTCAAAATAGTTTCGATGGCATCTTCGGTTCCTTCAAAAGTCGGTGCGAATCCTCCCTCATCTCCCACGGCGGTTGACAAGCCACGATCATGCAGGATTTTCTTCAATTGATGGAAAACTTCGGTTCCCCAACGCAGGGCTTCTGAAAAACTCGTGGCTCCGGCCGGCATGATCATAAATTCCTGAAAGGCAATGGGAGCATCAGAATGTGATCCTCCATTGACAATATTCATCATGGGAATAGGAAGGGTGTTGGCATTCACCCCACCAATATAGCGATAAAGAGGTTGGCGGCTTTCCTGTGCAGCTGCCTTAGCAACGGCCAGGGATACTCCCAAAATTGCATTTGCACCAAGGTTTCCTTTGTTTTCAGTACCATCTAATTGGATCAGAAGTCGATCAATGGCATTTTGCTCGAAAACATCTATTCCTTCCAGGGCTTCCGCAATTGGGCCATTGACGTGTTCTACTGCCTTCAGCACGCCTTTACCCATATAAACCTCAGGATCACCATCCCTCAATTCTACTGCCTCATAGGCCCCGGTTGAGGCGCCTGACGGAACGGCGGCACGCCCAAAAAATCCATTTTGGGTTGTTACATCCACTTCAATAGTGGGGTTGCCACGTGAATCAAGTATCTGGCGTGCGTGCACATCTATAATTAAGCTCATAGCTATTTTTCAAAAATGATTAATGATCAAAAATACTCAAAATCCAGAGGAAAACCAAATGGTCAGGATGCCAGCATTTCCACAAATTGATCGAATAAATAGTTGGCGTCATTGGGGCCGGGCGAGGCTTCCGGATGGTATTGTACCGAAAAAGCAGGTTTGCCTTTTACCCTAATTCCTTCTATGGACTGATCGTTGAGATTGATATGTGTGATTTCAACCAGATCCGAGTTGCGTACATCCTCCGCAATCACACCAAAACCATGATTCTGGCTGGTAATCTCGCAACTGTTGGCGATCAGGTTTTTGACAGGATGGTTGCAACCACGGTGGCCATTGAACATTTTTTCGGTACCAATGCCATTGGCAAGGGCGAGCAATTGATGGCCCAGACAGATCCCAAACATCGGGCTGCCGGAAGCAATTACTTCACGAACCGTTTCCACTGCATAATCCATGGCCGCAGGATCTCCGGGACCATTGGAAATAAAGTAGCCATCCGGATTCCAGGCAGCCATTTCGGCATAAGTAGTTTTTGCCGGGAAGACTTTCATATACACATCCCGATTGGCAAAATTGCGGAGTATATTGCGTTTGATTCCCAAATCCAGTACTGCTACTCTATATTTTGCATGTTCATCTCCGTAGAAATAGGGGTTTTTAGTAGAAACCACAGAGGATAATTCCAGTCCTGCCATGGATGGAATGGTTGCCAATTGACTGGCCAACTCACTTACCTCCAGGATTTCTGAAGAGATAATCGCATTCATCGCCCCTTTATCGCGGATATGGCGGACCAGGGCTCGGGTATCAATGTCTGATATTCCTACGAGGTTACCATCAACAAAGAAATTTTGAAGAGAGGAATCGGCCATCTTGCGACTGAAGT
>DATGNG010000065.1:0-3552 GCA_035306865.1 Sphingobacteriaceae bacterium | reverse complement strand
AGGGCGGGAACGCAGCAAGGGTACGAGGTTGTAGCGGTGCGATAAAATGTGCTTGCCCATTTTTTTTTGCCTCTACCCAGCCTTTAACCGGAGCTACCCAACCTTTACCTTTATCCCGAGCAGTCACAAAAATACGCTTTTATTTCTACAATAGTTTGGCGCGGCCAATCCGCTGCCTTTTTCAATGGGAGCGGCCAGGCAATTTCTCTTGGCTTGTTTCCTTCAAATTTAGTTAGTTCGGTCGTGAGTGACTGATTACTATTTTTTTCAACCGGTTATTTGTCGCAGATGGTATTTTCACCGGAACACAAATTCCCCAAATTTCGATTAAAATGGGGAATTTGTGTTCCGGTGAAAAGTATATAAGAAACCTATCAAAACAGGGCCATCCACATCCAGCAAGATCACCTTTTTCCTTGTTTTTGCGTTTTTATGCGCATTTTAAAATAAATCACAAATAAATATGCATTGTTAAATTATTTTTGTAGCATTGTAGAACCAAATTATAAATCGTTATGTCAATTATCGCTTTTGATCTGGGAGGCACCAAATTATCTCATGCCGTCTTTTCCTGCAAAGGAGAAATTGTCATAGAAGATTCCGCTTTTCTGCCTCCTGAAAAAGGCAAAGAGGTAGGTTCTTTTATTGAACGCACAGCCCGGCATTTGATCGAACAACTTACCCCTACGGATCCGGTTACGGGGATAGGAATCTGTGTCCCGGGCATTTATAGAAGTCAGGAAAAAACGGTCTGGGCACCAAATATTCCGGGTTGGGACAACTACCCGTTATGGGATCAGATCAGTCAGATTGACCCCAATATAGAAACACAGATTGACAGCGACAGGGCCTGCTGTATTTTGGGAGAAGTATGGAAGGGAAATGCCCAAGGATGTACCGATGCAATTTTTATGACGGTGGGTACGGGAATCGGGGCCGGCATCCTTTCAGGTGGTCAAATTATCCGGGGAGCATCTGATATTGCCGGGGCAATTGGGTGGATGGCACTGGAACCACCGTTCAAAGATGAGTATATTCAATGTGGATGTTATGAACAGACAGCCTCAGGTGAGGGTATTGCAAAAACAGCCCGTAAATTTTTGCGGGTTGCGGCCGGAACCAATAGTTTGCTCCATCAGATTGATTCCGGAAACATCCGTGCACAACATGTATTTGACGCATACAAAAAGGGAGATCCAATAGCTACTGCAGTAATCAGCAAGCTGATTCAGTACTGGGGAATGGCTTCGGCAAATTTAGTAAGCATATTCAATCCCCAAAAGATAATATTCGGGGGAGGAGTTTTCGGCCCGGCTTCCCAACTGATCGATGAAATATATACCGAAGCAAGCTTATGGGCCCAGCCTCTCAGCATCAAAGAAGCGGTATTTGAAAAATCCGGTCTGGATGGTAAAGCCGGTATATATGGAGCGGCAGCCCTTGTCCGGAAGGGACGCAACAGAGATTCATAACCTATCTTTAATAACTCATCTATATGGAGACATCATTTAACAGGAGATTAGTTTTTTGGGGTGCATGTGCGGGCATGTTATTATTTGGCATTTGCTTTATTACACTGGGCTCTGTCACCATCCACCTCAAATCAAAATTCAACTTTTCGGATTTGCAGATAGGTTCTCTTTTTGCCATTCTTCCATTGGGAATTATTGCCGGTTCCTTGTTTTTTGGGCCAATCGTGGACCGATATGGCTACAAATGGCTTCTATTTGCTTCAGCTCTTGGCTTAGCGATCGGATTTTATGGGATCGGAAATGCCCAATCCATCAACCTGCTTCGAATTGCCGTTTTTATATTTGGATTTGGTGGTGGAGCTATAAATGGCGCAACCAATGCACTGGTTTCACTGATTAGTGAGACCAATAAAGTGGCCAACCTGAGTTTGCTTGGTGTGTTTTATGGTATTGGTGGGTTGGGAATGCCCCTTGTACTCAGCAGCTTGTCCAGGATTGCCGGGCCGGAACAAATCGTTACCTATGTCTCTGTACTGGCTCTATCCATTGGGATAGTGCTACTTTTAGTGCATTACCCGCCCCCGCTACGCTCTACACCCATTACCCTGCAGCAGGCCACATCTATATTTAAAAGCAAATTGGCCCTGATGATTACTGCCTTTTTATTTTTGCAGATGAGCCTGGAAGCCATTGTAAACAACTGGACAACCAGTTACCTTACCGGATTCAGAGGCGTTTCAGAGGAAAAGGCACTAATAGGGCTGTCCTTTTTTGTAGGCGGAATCACTATAATGAGGATTTTCATAGGAAGCATATGGCGCAATGCTACCGAAAGGAAATTGATAGTTGCTGCGATGATCTTATTGTTGGTGGGTAGTCTCACTTTTCTACAAAGTTCTATTTGGTACTTATATCCGGGATTGGTGCTTTTTGGAGCAGGCATTGCAGTAGGCTTCCCCCTGATGCTCGGAATGATCGGCTCCTTATACCGGGAAATGGCCGGCACCGCATTCAGTGTGGTTATTGTCATTGGTCTTTTGGGTAATTTAGGTTTGAATTACCTCATGGGCTTTGTAGCAGAAAACTATGGAATACAATATTTCAGCACGGCTATCCTGATTATTTGGCTGCTGATGGTGTTACTTAGTTTCCTGATTTTCAAACGAAATTCAAAATAAATAAAATAAATATATCATGATGTTAGCAAAGCAATGGCTGGAAAGTGCCCGTTCTGTAATGGACAAAATAGAAAATACACAGATGGAGAATATCCGGAAAGCTGCCGAGGTGATGGCCGATTCGATTGAAGCCGGACGATGGGTGCATACCTTTGGCTGTGGCCACGCCACCATTCCCATTGAAGAAATGTATCCCCGGATCGGGGGATTTGTTGGTTTCCATCCGATGGTGGAATTGCCACTGACTTTCTTCACCCGGATTACCGGTGAGATGGGCGTGCATCAGTTTGTGTTTCTGGAACGGGTAGAAGGTTATGGAGTGGAAATCATGAAAGGTTATAATTTTGATCCCCGTGATACCATGTGGCTGTTTTCCCATTCCGGCATCAACAATGTCAATATTGATGTGGCCCTGGAAGCCAAAAAACGGGGAATGAAGGTTATTGCTTATGGCTCGGCAGCAGAAGCCGAGGGAAAGCAAACCCGGCATTCAAGTGGCAAAACCATTTTCCAGGTGGCTGATCTGGTGGTCGATAGTTGTGCTCCCATTGGCGATGCCGCCGTCCCGCTGAAAAATCACCAGGACAAGGTGGGTCCGGTCTCAACAATGGCCTTTGTGACTACGGTCTGGATGACGGTGACCACCGTAGCCGAAATACTCGCAGACCGCGGATTCAAGCTCCACATCCACCCATCTCACAATGTGCCGGGTGACACTACGGCCAAAGAAAGGCTGGAGGAGGCGCTGGCAGTTTATAAGGAAAGGATCACCGGGGTATAGAGAATCAATCTTTTAATAAAGTAAGATCCGTATCAGGTACCGGCAGGCCCATAGTGTCCATGTCCGCATACACAGCGGAAGAAGTATGCAGGCCCCATGCTCTAAAAAACCCACTTAGGTT
>DATGNG010000064.1:0-3153 GCA_035306865.1 Sphingobacteriaceae bacterium | reverse complement strand
CTTACTGGCACAGAATATCTGCGATATCTATTGTACCGGCAGCAATGCCAATATGTTGTCGGGAGAGTTGGCAACACATCTTTCAGGTCGGTATATTGCCTTCCATATCCACAGTCTGAATTATCAGGAATTTCTTCTGTTTTCGCTAAAACACTATCTCCATTTGCATGATATAATCGTTGAGCACATAGGGCGGGTAAGGGATATTGACTTCTTCAATAATCTTAAACCCCTTTTTGAGATAAAAACCTACCGCTGGGTTGTCCCGGTTTACGTTGAGTTCCAAGGTTCTGATGCCCCTTTCCGCTGCAGCCCGGGCAACATAGGCCAACAGGTCGGTGCCCGCCCCACTACCCTGGCATTGGGGCAAAATGTAAAGCTTTTCTATTCGCATGATATTCATTTCTTCCGAAAAGTCCTGACGGGGATCAAGCGAAGATTCTGGTGAAGGTTCTGGAGAAAGCTCTGGTGAAGGTTTTTCACGAAAGCCAACAAACCCCATTGGAACCCCCTCCTTTTCCCAAAGGGCAAAGTAGTGCCCGGCCATCATTTGAGCATTCAGGGCCTCCGGAGTATAAAACTCGGCGAGCATTTTTTCTATCTGTGCATGGGGAAGAAAATCGGAATAGGTGGGCCACCAAATCTGATGGGCAAGTCGCTGGAGCGTCGCCAGATCCTCGGTTTCTGCCAATCTAATCTGGTTATTGGGCCTCATTTCGAACAACATTTATTGGGCGCCCAACTGCCTTAAGGCCAGATAAGCCATCAAGCCAGGACCCAATTCCAATGCATTTTCATCTATATCAAAGGTGGAGGTATGCACTGCAGAAGTAATACCTTTTTCCTTGTTTCCGGTCCCCAAACGAAAAAAACACGCATCAGTCACTTGAGAGTAATAGGCAAAATCCTCTCCGGCCATCCACAAATCAAGCTCCTCTACCTGTTCCCGGCCAAGGTACTCGATCGCATATTGGCGAATGGTTTCAGTCAGTGCTTCCGCATTTTCCAGAAAGGGGTAGCCAACCTGAATGTCCACTTCGCAGGAGCCGCCCATACCTTCCGCTAAACCAGTTGCTATCTCCCTGATCCTCTCGTGGGCCTTTGCTCGCCAGGCTTCATCAAAGGTCCGGAAAGTCCCCTCAAGCTTGACTTCATCAGGAATCACATTGGTAGCCCCATTGGCTTCTACTTTTCCAATGGACAAAACGGAGGGCATACGTGGGTCCCCGATCCGGCTAATCACCTGTTGAAGGGCTACAATAATGTGAGCCGCAATCAGGACCGGATCTATATTGTTCTGGGGTTGCGCCCCATGCCCACCCTTGCCCTTGACGGTAAAATACAGTTCATCGGTGGAAGCCATGTATTTTCCAGACCGGAAACCAACTTTCCCAGTCTCTATTGATGGCATCACGTGCTGGCCCAATACGGCTTGGGGCCGGGGGTTCTCGAGCACCCCGTCCTTTATCATCAGACTGGCTCCCCCGGGCAATTTTTCCTCTCCCGGCTGAAAAATAAATTTGACGGTACCAGCAAGTTGGGACTGAAGCTGTTTGAGGATTTTGGCTGTGGCCAATAGGGAAGATGTGTGCACATCATGTCCACAGGCATGCATGACTCCCGGATTTTGCGATCCATAGGGACGGCCGTCAACTTCCTGTATTGGCAAGGCATCCATATCAGCCCGGAGTGCAACCACTTTATCAGATGGAACATCACCTGTCAAATGGGCTACGATACCAGTACCGGCCATCTCCTGAAAGGACAAGCCTATCTGTGCCAACTCCTGCTTTACAAAAGCAGAAGTCCGGTACTCTTCGAAAGACAGTTCAGGATGGGCGTGCAGATGTCTCCTGCAGGCCACAGTGGAAGGGTGCAGGGCCTTTGCGAGGGCTTTGACCTGATCCGCAAGACTATTATACCCTTCAGGGGCAACAGATTCCCGAAGTCCCATTTTTCTTTGCAATTATTTTAATGATAGACAAATATATCCTCGGTAAAGATAAACACATTGGTAAACTGGTCCCTCAGCCCCTGCATCATTTGTTCAGCTTCTCTTCTACTGGTGAAATCCCCTACTTTGACCCGGTAATTGGGCTCTTCATAAGTGACATAGGTGTCAATATTCCTGAACATTCTCAAAAAGCGGGCCTGTTCGGCATAAGCATCGCTTCTGCTGGGACCCAAATATATCTGTACTCTAAAGCCTCGTGTTGTGGTCCGGGTCATATTACTCCTATCCACAGGTTCGCGGTTGCCGACAGATGCGCCGGTACTGCCAGCCCCTTTTCCAGCACGAAATTGCTGCAGAACCGCAATCAACGGGTCCTTTACAATTTCCACATTTCCTTTCTCCTGGACCAAAGTCCTGCTTTGGGCCTGGGCCCAGATTGGGGAAACGCCGAAAATGGCAATTAAAAACAAATATAAAATGTGTTTATTCCCTAACATTATTATCCGTGACAGTTCTTATACTTCTTGCCGCTTCCGCATGGGCATGGATCGTTTCTTCCTATCCGCTGCTCCACTCTGATCGGTTGGGTTTTTTGTACCTCCCGGGTATCTTCCATAGGCATTCCGGCAGGCATACCTGCATACTGGCCGCCACCACCGCTATGTGCCAACTCAGGCTTAGATGCCCTTAGACGTTCATCAGCTTGTCTGGCAGCCGGCCTTGCCTCACGGACTTCCCCGGGTTGCTGACTGGGTATCGATCCCTTGAACAAGAATGAAACGACCTCCTTATTCATGCCGGCCAACATACTCCTGAATAAGTTGAAGGCTTCCATTTTATAAATAACGACCGGATCCTTTTGCTCATAAACAGCGTTTTGTACCGATTGCTTCAGGTCGTCCATCTCCCGCAAATGTTCTTTCCACGCTTCATCGATCAGCGCCAGTACAATTCCCTTTTCAAAAGAATGGAAAACTTCTGCCCCCTGCGTGTCAAGAATTTTTTTCAACCCTGCGGTCACCTGAATCATCCGGTTGCCGTCTGTAAACGGAATGGCCACATTCTCTATCTGATGACCTCTGGTTTCATAAACTTCGGTCAGGATCGGAAGGGTTTGTTTTCCAACCTGATCCGCCTTTGCACGATAATGGCTAATCAACTGGGCAAACAGCTTTTCGGTAAGATCCGGCACTTTGCTT
>DATGNG010000063.1:0-5487 GCA_035306865.1 Sphingobacteriaceae bacterium | reverse complement strand
ATCATTGGCCCTTTCGGCAAATTTTTCATCACTCAGCATACCGTATTTGACAAACAGCCCGATATCGTTCCATTTTTCCTCAAAACCTTTGCGGTCCGCCTTGAAAATTTCGGCCAGTTTATCGGCTACTTTTTTGGTAATTTGCGCATTGATCTTCTTTACATTGCTGTCCGATTGCAGGAAACTGCGGGATACATTGAGCGGAATATCCGGCGAATCGATCACTCCGTGCAGGAGCATCAAAAATTCCGGTACAATATCTTTTACCTCGTCGGTGATAAATACTTGGCGGGAATACAACTTGATCTTGTTTTTCTGGATCTCGAAATCATTTTTCAGTTTCGGGAAATACAGGATCCCGGTCAGGTTGAAAGGATAATCCACATTGAGATGGATCCAGAAAAGGGGCTCATCCAGCGAATAGGGATACAGCTCCCGGTAAAAAGCCAGGTAATCTTCGTCTTTCAGCTCGGAAGGTTGCTTTACCCATGCAGGACGGGTGATGTTGATAATATTATCGACCTCTACGCTCTTGTATTTGGGTTTGCCATCAGCATCTTCTCCGTCCGGTTCGGAGCTTGTCCGGGTGCCGAAGCGGATCGGCACCGGCAGGAATTTGCCGTATTTCTCAAGGATGTCGCCCAGACGGCCTTTATTTAAAAACTCTTCTGAGTCGGTATTGATATGCAAAATGATGTCCGTGCCACGAGTGGTCCGGGAGCCCTCCGAGATTTCGTACGAGGTTGAGCCATCACAGGTCCACTTCACCGGTTCTGCCCCTTCCTGATAGGACAAAGTCTGGATTTCCACCAGATCGGCCACCATAAAGGCCGAATAAAAACCCAGACCGAAGCGACCGATGATCTCATTGGCATCTTTGGCTTCCTTGAATTTTTCCACAAATTCGGTCGCACCCGAAAAAGCAATCTGGTTGATGTATTTTTTTACCTCTTCGGCAGTCATCCCGATTCCCCGGTCCGAAATAGTAATGGTTTTGGCCTTTTCATCAAATGCGATATCAATGGTCGTGTCGCCTACCTCCCCTTTAAACTGGCCAAGTGACGAAAGCCGATTGATCTTTTGGGTGGCATCTACCGCATTGGATACCAATTCCCGTAGGAAAATCTCATTGTCTGAATATAGAAACTTCTTGATTACCGGGAAAATGTTCTCGGTATGAATGGAAATATTACCTTTCTCGTTCACACTCATTTTTGCAAATTTTTTATTTTCAACTATTGAATTAATTCATTGGATATACTCTCTTGATCAATTGCCATTCCAATATAGATTGCCGTCAGCTTGGCAGGACAAACTGACATTTTTATGGGTTTGGAAGGTGGAAATATGCCTAAAGCCGGTGGATCATAGCCTGGAAACGTTTGGACCATTGGTTGAAATAGCGTTTGTTCCGATATCCCATCACCCATTGTACGCCCCGAATGGCATTGGTGAGAAATACCTCATCGGCCTCCTCCAGGATCTGCGGGTCGATTTTTGCTTCTGTGATCTCAATCCCTTCCTTTTTGGCCAGCTCCAACACCGTTTTGCGCATGGTGCCTGCCACACAGCCTTCACTCAGTGCCGGAGTATAAATCTGTTGCCGATAGCTGACAAAGATGTTTGAGCTGATGGTTTCACAGATCAGGCCATCCTGATTGAGGATGATCACTTCGTCCAGCCCCTGCTGCTTGCGGTACAATCCCGCAAGGACAAATAGTAAGCTATTGATAGATTTCAGTGCAGAAAGACCGCTATAGGGCTTGAAATGCTCTCTATACACATCAATGGTCAGGCCCGAGTGCTGGGTGGCCTCATTGGTCAATCCTTCCAGTGGAGACGCTTGCAGGATAAATTCGGGCTGATTGCTGATTGGGCTGTATAATCCACTTCCCGATCGGTAAACCTGCAATCGCAAACGGCAAATTTTGTCGTCTATCTCATTTTTGGTCAATAATTCCACACTCAACTGTGCCAATTCAGAGGGGCCAAAGTGTTCTACCCCTTCCAACTTTAAGGTTTTCATCCCAGCCTGTAACCGCTCTACATGTTCATGCAGCAGACGGATCTGGCCTTTTTTCCACAACATGGTTTCAAATATACCGTCCCCATACCGGAAAGCACGGTTGTCTCCCTGCAAAATCGGCTTACTGACAGGAGTCAGCTTACCATTAAAATTGATATAATTAACCCGCATGGGTGTAGCTCCTCCATTTATTCAAACAGGCTTCAAAATCCTCCGGCAGCGGACATTCAAATCCAACTTGCTTTTTCGTCACCGGGTGTACAAAGCCCAGACTTTGTGCATGCAGCGCCTGCCTGGGCAATAATTCAAAACAATTCTCCACAAACTGCCTGTATTTGCTGAATGTGGCCCCTTTCAGGATCTGGTCACCACCATAAACTGCATCGTTGAACAAGGGATGCCCAATGGATTTCAGGTGTGCCCGGATTTGATGGGTGCGTCCTGTCTCCAATTGGCACTCTATCAGCGTCACATACCGCAATCTTTCCAACACCCTGTAATGGGTCACCGACCATTTCCCTTTTTCCGGATCATCGTAAACGGACATAACCCTTCGGTCCCTCAGGCTACGTCCAATATATCCTGTAACCGTGCCATCTTCCTCCAAATCCCCCCAGACCAGCGCAAGATATTTCCGGCTAATGCTGTGATCAAAGAATTGCTTGGCCAGGAAAGTGATGGCCCATTCATTTTTTGCGATAACCAACAAGCCGCTGGTATCCTTATCAATGCGATGCACCAAGCCGGGCCTGCCTTCATTACCAGGCAATTGTGGGAGTTGATTGAAGTAATAAACGAGTGCATTGACCAGAGTACCCGAATAATTGTTATATCCCGGATGCACCACCATTCCGGCAGCTTTATTCACAATCAACAGGTCATCATCCTCATAGGCAATATTTAGGGGGATGTTTTCGGGGTAAACCTCGGTATCCCTGGGCGGATGGGGCAACACAACCGAAATTTCATCCAGTGGCTTGACCTTGTAGCTGGCCTTGATTTCCCTGCCATTGACCAATACCGAACCCGCCTCAATGGCATTCTGGATACGATTGCGGGAAGCGTTTTCTATTCGGTTCATCAAAAACTTGTCCAACCGCAGCAGGGATTGCCCCTTGTCCACCACAATCCGGAAATGTTCGAACAATTCCTGATCTTCGGTTTCCAGCGCCTGGATTTCTTCTTGCCTCGTCATGTCGCAAACTTAGGGAAAATCTGTGAATCTTTATTAAGTTTGCTGCTATGATCGGAATGGATTTGCCTACACCGCTTACTGCGGTTTCAGGACTTGGACTGGAAGAATCGGGTGTGTCTCTTGATGTAAAGCGAGACGACTTGATCCATCCCTTTATATCAGGGAACAAATGGCGAAAACTCAAATACCTGCTTGAAGACGCCCGGAGGCAACAGAAAAGCGTGCTGGTAACTTTTGGAGGGGCCTGGTCCAATCATTTGCTGGCCACAGCCTGTGCTGGGGCAATGTTTGGTTTTCACACGGTGGGATTTGTCCGTGGAGAGGAAAAAGTGTCCAACCCGGTGTTGGCCATGTGCCGTATGTATGGTATGGAGCTACGCTTTGTAGATAGAGAGCGGTATAGGGATAGGCGTGGACTTTTTGAGGAATTGCTGCAGGGCAGCGGTATGCATTACTTTGTCGATGAGGGTGGTTACGCTCTTGAGGCCCTGGGTGGTTGTGCCGAAATAATCCATGAGCTCCCACAGGGGTATGATCATATTTTTTGTGCCTGCGGAACCGGGACAACCCTTGCTGGTCTTTCCCTGGGCCTGCGCCAAGTCGGTAGTACTGCCCAACTACATGGCGTACCAGTACTGGCTGGCGGTGGATTTATTGCTGAAAGCGTACGGGCTCTTTACCCGGATGCTGACTTTCAATTGCATACCGACTATCATTTTGGAGGTTATGCTAAGACTACCCCGGAGCTGGTAGGCTTTATCCGGGAGTTTTGCGCCGGTACCGGGATCCTGATCGAACCTGTATATACCGGGAAACTATTTTATGCAGTCTTTGACCTTGTCAAAAGTGGATTTTTTGATGCTGGAAGCAAAATTTTGGTGCTGCATAGCGGAGGGTTGACAGGTATCATGGGAAAGCATGATTTGTTTTGAATAGGTACTGGGGGACCTTCTTTAATTGCTCACGAGGTTCTTTTTTATGCGGGAAATTTTTGCTAATTTTGGACTTGCCTACAGCAATTAATTCGTATATAATTTTAATAATCAATTCGTATATAATTTCGATAAAGTATGTATTCAATCAAAGTGGATCCAAAAAAAGTACATGAAACCTTAAATAAGCATATTCTGGCCGATGGTTATGATATGACATTTGATCTTGATAGAAGTAAAGGTTCTATTATATATGATTCAAAGTATGAGCGTGAATTATTGGATATGTTCACCTGCTTCGCATCTATTCCGTTGGGATACAATCATCCCAAAATGACCGGGGATGAAAAGTTCCGGGAAAGCCTGCTCAAAGCAGCAGTCAATAACCCTTCCAACTCGGATGTTTACACCGTAGAGTATGCCCAATTTGTGGAAACCTTTCACCGGGTGGCTATGCCTGATTATCTTCACCATGCCTTTTTTATTGCCGGTGGAGCACTTGCAGTGGAAAATGCCTTGAAAGTCGCCATGGACTGGAAAGTTCAAAAGAATTTTGAGAAAGGTTATAAAGAAGAAAAAGGCAGCAAGGTTATCCATTTTGAACAGGCTTTCCACGGACGGACAGGATATACGCTGAGTTTGACCAACACCTTGCCGGACAAAACCAAATGGTTTGCCAAATTTGACTGGCCCCGCATCAGCAATCCAATGATCAAGTTCCCGTTGACCGAGGAAAATCTTCCCGACCTGGTGGCACGTGAGGAAAAGGCGGTGGCCGAAATTAAAAAAGCCTTTGCGGACCATAAGGACGAGATTTGTGCCATTATTCTGGAGTCGGTACAGGCCGAAGGCGGCGATCATCATTTCCGCACCGAGTTTATGGAGCAACTCCGCAAACTTGCTGATGAAAATGAAGCTTTATTGATCTTTGATGAGGTGCAGACCGGGGTCGGGCTTTCCGGCAAATTCTGGCATCACGAGCATTTCGGTGCAAATGCCAGACCCGATATCATCGCATTTGGTAAGAAAATGCAGATTTGCGGAATTCTTGCCGGACCCAAGGTTGATGAAGTGAAAGACAATGTATTCCATATTTCCTCAAGGATCAATTCAACCTGGGGAGGCAATCTGGTGGATATGGTCCGCGCCACAAAGATTCTGGAAATTATAGAAGAAGAGAATCTACTGGCACATGTAGCTGGTCTGGGGGAATATTTATTGGAGCGTTTGCACCAGATCCGGGATGCACATGGAAAGATTTCAAATATTCGTGGAAAGGGCTTGCTGGCAGCCTTTGATTTTGAAAATGGGGATTTGAGGAACAAGTTTGTGAA
>DATGNG010000062.1:0-6243 GCA_035306865.1 Sphingobacteriaceae bacterium | reverse complement strand
CAACAAAAAATGAACGCCTACGTCCAGTCAAGCATAGAAAATCATGTTGGAACAATTGAGTTTTTTCATCCCCAAAGCAACTCTCTTCCCGGTGAGCAGCTCCGGGAAATAGCAGCTGCAATCCAGGCTTTTGGTAAGGATTCTGCAGTCAGGGTTATTGTCCTGAAAAGTGCGGGAGACCGGGCCTTCTGTGCCGGAGCTTCTTTCGATGAACTGATCACTATCAAGGACAAGGCAACAGGGTTAAAATTCTTTACCGGGTTTGCCGAAGTGATCAATGCTATGCGAAAAGTCCCCAAGTTTGTGTTAGTCCGGGTGCAGGGGAAAGCAGTTGGAGGAGGTGTGGGAATTGCTGCGGCCGGGGATTATACCCTTGCTACGGAAGCGGCGGCCATCAAGCTTAGCGAACTGGCTGTGGGAATTGGGCCCTTTGTCGTTGGGCCGGCGGTAGAACGAAAAATGGGTCTTTCGGCATTTAGCCAACTGACTATTAATGCGACTGAATTCCGATCTGCCTCATGGGCTGCCTCCAAAGGCCTTTACGCCGAAATTTTTCCAGATACCAATAAAATGGATCAGGCAATTGAAACCTTGACCCGGCAACTCGCTCAGTCCAGCCCCCAGGCAATGAAAGAAATCAAGGAAATATTCTGGCAAGGAACGGAAGACTGGGATAGCAAGCTAAGCGAACGGGCGGAAATCAGCGGCACATTGGTGTTATCCGACTTTACGAAAGAAGCAATCAGCCGTTTCAAGGCAAAGTAGTTTGTTGAAAATCAACCGGATCTAAGCACCCCTTAGGTTTAATTCCCCGCTACCAAGCGCTACCAGGGTTATCTCCCGCTGTAAAATATTTGGCGGAGCGTTTTTCTGACCTCGGAAATGATCATAGGAACGATTCCAAGCCCCAATACCCACAACCATTCTTTCGGCCCAACAGCTTGAAGACGGAATGCCTCCTGCAGAACCGGAATGTAAAGCAACACGCATTGTAACCCAAATCCTATTATTACCGCAAGGATCAGGATTTTGTTGCCAAAGACTCCCAGAGAGAAGAAAGTTCTTTTTTCATCCCGGAAGCTGAGGGAGATGAATAATTGGCAGGCAATAATTGTCAAAAACGCCAATGTGCGTGAATACTCGTGCACTTCCTCAGGGGTGTCGGCTGAAAACGGATCGAACCCTTTTGTTTGGTACCCCAATAAAAAGGCTACCAAAGTCAGTACCCCAATCAGAAATCCTGTGAACAAAACCCTATATCCCCCACCACCAGAGAAAAAGCCTTCTTTGACCGGGCGGGGTTTTTCCTGCATTACTTCAGGGTTGCCGGGATCCATACCAAGCGCAATCGCCGGCAGGGTATCGGTGATCAGGTTGATCCACAACAGTTGGGTGGCGATCAGGGGCAGCGGTAAGCCTGCTACTATGGCCGCAAACATACACAGTACCTCTCCCACATTGCTTGACAAGAGAAAGAGCACAGATTTTTTGATGTTATTGTAAATGTTGCGCCCCTCTTCAATCGCCCGGATGATAGTTGAAAAATTGTCGTCTGCCAGAACCATATCCGAGGCATTCTTGGCTACATCAGTCCCGGTAATACCCATGGCCACCCCAATGTCCGCAGCATACAATGCCGGCGCATCGTTTACCCCGTCCCCCGTCATGGAAACAACATTGCTCTTTAATTTTAGGGCCTTGATTATATTGACCTTATGTACCGGGGAAACCCGTGCGAAAACCCGAAAACCATCAATATGGTCTGCCAACTCATCCACCGGAAGATGATCAATTTCGCGGCCAGTGGTGGCCTGTTCCAGATCACTGGCGATTCCCAGTTCCCGGGCGATTGCCAGAGCGGTGTTTTTGTGGTCTCCGGTGATCATAATGGTGGTAATCCCGGCAGCTTTGGCTGTCGCAATGGATTCTTTCACTTCTAATCTTGGAGGGTCAAACATTCCCACCAGCCCTATCATGATCAGGCCCTGCTCAAATTGATCCGGGTTGATTGGGTTCTCAACCGGCTTATAGGCGACCGCAAGAGTCCGAAGAGCCTTGTCAGCCATTTCTTCAGACGCATCCATCAAACGTTGTTTATGCGCTTCACTCAGGGGCAACTTTTCCCCATTCTCTAACACATATTTGCAGTTTAATATTAGGTGATCAACTGCGCCCTTGGTATAGACCACATATTTCTCTCCCTGACGGTGAAAGGTGGACATCATTTTCCTGTCCGAATCAAAGGCTAACTCATCCATGCGGGGCTGGTCCAGGAGTAGTTTCTTTCGGTCCAGCCCTATCTGGTCGGCCAAATGTAATAGGGCGACCTCTGTGGGATCACCGGTAGCGCCCCCCTCTTCAAGTGTTGCATCGGAGGCCAACACCATTGCAGAAGCCAACAACTCTGCATCATCTCCAAGGTTGGCTCCAGAGTCAACAGGAAGGGTCTTGTCGGTGAAGGTGAACACTTCCTGAACGACCATCTTGTTTTGGGTTAGCGTGCCCGTTTTGTCTGAACACACAATGTTTACGGACCCCAGGGTCTCCACTGCCGGCAGCTTTCTGATGATAGCTTGCTGGCGAGCCATTTTGGTAACCCCAACGGAAAGGACAATAGCAACAATGGCAACCAAGCCTTCGGGAATGGCCGCTACTGCCAGGGATACGGCGGTCAGGAACGTCTCTGCTAAATCCCGGCCTTGCACAAGAGCCACCAGAAAAATCGCCACACAGATTAGTATGGCTCCCTTTCCCAGAGACGCCCCTAATCGGCCCAAGCGGATTTCCAGAGGAGTCTTTACTTCTTCCCCTGATTTCAGGTGCCCGGCAATTTTCCCTACTTCTGTAAGCTGCCCGGTTTGGGTTACAATCCCAGCTCCCCGGCCATAGGTGACCAAAGTGGACATATAGGCCGTATTGACCCGGTCTCCTAACGCAATATAGCCCGAAGGCAATTTGGCGGAATAGTCCTTTTCTACCGCTACTGATTCTCCGGTGAGCGCAGACTCGTCTATTTTGAGGTTGGCACTCTCCGTCAGACGCAGATCTGCCGGGACATAGCGGCCGGCTTCTAAAATCACCAAGTCTCCCGGCACCAGCAATTCAGCATTGACTTCCTGTACCTGCCCTTGCCTTTTGACCAGAGCCTGGGGTGCGGCCAGGGTTTTTAGCGCGTCTATGGCCTGCCGGGCCCGAACTTCCTGTATCACTCCAAGAGTGGCATTTGTCATTACCACCACCATTATAATGACTGCATCTATATACTCCCCCATTAGAGCAGTGATTATCACCGCCCCTATTAATACATAAATCAACAAGTCATTCAGCTGTTCCAAAAACATCCGTAAGATCGGCTTTCTCTTTTTTTCCTCAAGCCCATTCCTCCCATATCGGGCCAAGCGGAGCCCGGCCTCCCGATCACTCAAGCCATGGACGGTATCGGTTTCATAACCCGAAACAACTTGTTCCAAAGGAGTTGAACAACTATAATTAGAAGAATGCGAAGTGTTTTTTTCAATGCTCATGCCTACATCAGGATAAACTATTCCCTCAGGGAAGCTGCAATATACAAAACACAAGGTTTTTTTCTATCTTCCACATATTGTATCAGGGAACAGTTACATTTGTAGGGTAACTCAAGGGAGAATACAATATGATCTCTATCACCATACTTTTATTTTTGGCCGGCCTGCTGGTTCTCACTGTCGGGGCAGAAATTTTGCTTCGTGGCGCATCCAAAATTGCTGCTATGTTGCATATTCGTCCCATCGTGATTGGGTTGACCGTGGTTTCCATTGGCACCAGCCTGCCGGAATTGGCGATTGGTATCAAGTCAGTCAATACAAGTGCAGAAGACATTGCCTTAGCCAATATTGCCGGGACAAACCTGGTCAACCTTTTGTTGATACTCGGGCTGAGTGCTGCCATCCGTCCATTGCCCATACACCAAAAAACGGTAAAAATAGAAGTAGTGGTCATGATATTTGTTGCTCTCTTGCTTCTTCTGCTTTCTTTGGATGGGTTGTTGAGCAAATGGGATAGGGCCATTATGCTTGCCCTCGGGATTGGCTACCTTATTTTTATTATTCGATCAAGCAGGCATGAGCATCGTTCGGTGTTGAAGCAGTTCGATGAGGAATATGTCGCAGACAAACCCAATGGGGGGAAAAAGCCCTGGCAACTCTGGTCCTGGAATTTTACTTTGTTGATCGGAGGAATTGCGGCAACGATATATGGGGCTGATTTGTTGGTGGACAATGCCGTCATTATCGCCCGGTCTTTTGGTATGAGCGAAGCGATAATAGGCCTGACCATAATTGCAATCGGGACTTCGGCCCCAGAACTGGTGACAACCATGGTCGCTACGGTCAAAAATGATCGGGATGTGGCCATTGGAAACTTGATGGGCAGCAGCATAATGAATATCGTTTTGATCCTCTCTTCAACCATTCTTGTGTCTTATAACGGGTTGAAGGTTGGCGGCGAATTATTGTGGGTGGATCTTCCGTTAGTCGCGTTAGTCGCTATTTTGTGCTATCCAATTTTCAAAAGCGGGGGACAGGTTTCGAGAAAAGAAGGAATATTTTTCGTTTCCTTATATGTGGCGTTTCTGGCCTATGCATTTTTATTCAGGATCCAAATATAATTTAGATGAAAGCTGGAATTTACTTTCACATTCCTTTCTGTAAGCAGGCCTGCCACTATTGTGACTTTCATTTTGTGACTTCCCTGAAATACAAGAAGGATATGTTGCGGGCAATGGAAAAAGAGTTGCACTATCGTTGGGAGACGGGGTTTTTTCCGGAAAAGACAAGTATCGAGTCTATTTATTTTGGGGGAGGCACCCCTTCGCTGTTGGAACCCGGGGAAGTTGTCCGTCTGTTGGAACGTTGTAGCAAGTGGTTTGACACCTCATCACTGGGGGAAGTGACGCTGGAGGCCAACCCCGACGACTTAACCTGGGAAAAAATTGTTGGACTTCGGGATGCTGGAGTAAATAGGCTGAGTATAGGCGTACAGTCCTTTTTTGATGAAGATCTGCGCTGGATGAACCGGGCGCATAGGGCAGAAGAAGCGGAGGCAGCCATACGCCTTGCCCAGGAAAATGGCATAGAGAATATTACAGCAGACCTGATTTATGGCTTTCCCTTGCTGAGTGACCAAAAATGGGAGCGAAACATACAAACCATGACCGGATTGGGCATCCCCCATATTTCTGCTTATAGTATGACGGTGGAACCGAAAACGGCCTTGGGCACTTGGGTGCGTAGAGGACAGGAATCCCCAATGGATGAAGATCAGGCAGCCCGGCAATTTGAATGGTTGATGCAGCGCCTGGAAGAGAAGGGTTATGAGCATTATGAAATTTCCAATTGGGCAATTCCGGGCCGGGAAGCGGTCCATAATGGAAATTACTGGAAAGGCAACAAATATCTGGGGATAGGGCCTTCGGCACATTCATTTGATGGAAATAGCCGGTATTGGAATGTGGCCAACAATTCAAAATATATTAAGAGCCTCCAGGATTCGGGCTTGCCCGCAGCAGAGCAAGAGATACTCAGCACAGCAGATCGATTCAATGAATACATCATGACTTCGCTGAGAACGTCTTGGGGGCTCGACCTGAATTGGGTAAGGCGTACTTTTGAGCCGGAATATTGGCAGCCTCTGAAAGCGGGGCTTCGCGCATTCGAAAAGCAGGGGCTGGTAAGGGAAAAAGATCCAGACCCAACAACTGAGCAGGCAGAAAGCTCTTCTGATCAAGCGGAAAGCACCCCAGGCGCATTTGTCCTGACCCAAGCCGGAAAACTGCTTGCTGACAGAATAGCGTCGGACTTATTTTATGCGTAAATGGAATTGCCACAAAAATCCCCTAACTTTGTCTGTATATGGAAATAGACTTTGTAGTGACCTGGGTGGACATGAATGACCCCAAATGGCAGAAAGATTTTGCCACCTATTCAGGTAAAATCGACAATACGAAAAACGAAGTTTCTGTGGCCAGATTCAGGGATTATGGCTTGCTGAAATACTGGTTTCGGGGGATAGACAAATTTGCTCCCTGGGTACGGAAGGTGCATTTTGTCACTTGTGGCCAAAAGCCGGAATGGCTGGATGCCTCACACCCCAAATTAAACCTTGTCAACCACGAAGATTATATACCAGAGGCATTTCTTCCCTGTTTCAACTCCAGTGTGCTGGAAATTTATCTGCATAAGATTCCGGGGATTGCTGATCATTTCG
>DATGNG010000061.1:0-2603 GCA_035306865.1 Sphingobacteriaceae bacterium | reverse complement strand
AGGACCCTAAGGAGGGATCAATGTTGAGAAACGGCGGAAGTATCTGTCCTCCCAATTGTGGAAGTGGAAGGGGGTAAAGGAATCATTTAATCTTTGATCATGCTCAAACCTAAGTCATTTCTATGGTTGTATATATTTTTTTTATATTTCTGTCATTGATTTTTAGTTCTCTTTTCTTTTTTATCAAAGGCAAAGACAAGGAATACGAGCGTGCTCATAGATTGATGTTTTCAGTATTGCTTATCGCTTTTGTTTTGGAAATTATAGGCGGGGTAACAGCACGATTCGGTTACAACAATTCGTTATTTTATAACCTGCTTTTTGTCTATCTGGAGACCTGTTTGTTGCTGTATTTTTTTTATCTGGTATTTAAAGAGGAGAAAATCAAGAAACGAATAATTGTAACGCTCATCATCTATGTGGTGTTTGGACTGGTGAACTCCTTATTTTTTCAACCCATTCAAGAAGAGTTCCATAATTATTCCTACGCTTTTGGAAGTTTAGCCTTGATCTTTTTTGCCATCACTTTTTTCCTAAAAGTATTTGATCTACGAAAGTATGGGGATAGAAACCTCCTTTCGATCCCTTATTTTTGGATCGTCACCGTAATTTTATTTTTCTATAGTGCGACTTTTTTTTATTTTACCCCACTGCGGTTACTGTATGATATCGAAAGAGCGATGATTGCCCCCTTGAACTTCATTATTCAGCTTCTGGCTGGGTTGATGTATTTGGTTTTCGGGTTGGCATTTTGCGCACCGCGGTTGTTCAGGGAAAAATACTGAATTGGACTTGTCTAAGGGAGTTACAGGGGGAGGGTTAAAAGAAACACAGTTTCCCTGGCTTTATTCTATGAATTTCTTTGTACATCGGGGTCAGGAATCGTATTTTGCAGGGGAAAGCAATTTGCATAATGGATCTTGATTCCTCACAAGTAGTTATTATTATCATTTTTGGTATCATTTTAATGTTTCTGATGTCGGGATTCATCGTGGTAATGGTCCTTTTTCACCGACAACGCCAGTTTCAGCACAGACAAAAAATTGATTCCATTACGGCGGAATATGAAAAAACCATTTTAAGTGTGGAAAAGGAAATTCGGGAGCAAACACTGGTTCATGTCAGTCAGGAGCTTCACGACAATATTGGGCAGGTCCTTTCTTTAACCAAGCTGACGTTGCGGAATGCCGATCCCGAAAGGATCTCTGAAGCCAAGAATTTAATCCAAAAAGCCATCAACGAAGTCAGAAGCCTTTCCAAGTCGATTAATTTGGATTGGGCAAATGAGGTAAACCTGATCGGTTTTATCAAAAACGAACTGGATCGAATTTCAAAGCTGGGTTTCTGTAAAACCGATTTTCAATCCAACGTGGAATTCATACACTTGGATAAAAACAAAAAGCTAGTTCTGGTCAGGATGATTCAAGAATGCCTTAATAACGCAATTAAACATGCCGTACCTACCTTGATTTCCATTTCAATAAATCATCATTCATCGGGTTTGATCATTATTGTCAAAGACAACGGCGTCGGTTTTGATCCAAGCAATGCGGTGGACGGGTTGGGATTGACAAACTTGATGGCCAGAATGAGAACCATCGGTGGCCAAGTGAACATCCAATCAATTCCGAAACAAGGAACAGAAATCGAGCTTTTATTGCCTATTTGAATCAATTGTGGTAACTTTTCAGGGAAATATATGACAGTATGATAAAAATAGCCATAGCCGATGATCATAAAATGCTGGCTCAAGGAGTGGCAAACTTGCTGGATGAAGACCAGGAAATTGAGGTTGTTGGGGTGTTTTCCAGCGGTGCGGAATTGTTGGGGTTTTTGGAATCCAGCCCCGTTGATTTGGTCATCACGGACATGAATATGCCGGGAATGGATGGCATGGCACTTATTCAAAAATTAAAAAAGAGAAAGATAAAGAGTAAAATTATCGTTCTTTCGATGTATGACGATGAGAAAATTTTCAAAGAATGCGTGAAGCAGGGAGTCGATGCTTATGTGCTTAAGGATGCCGACCCGGATGAATTTATCTACACCATTAAGGAAGTGATGGAAAACAGGCACCTTATGAGTTTTCAAAGAGTGCTGAAGCAGATGGACAACGACCAGTATGATGATGCCTATAAGCTGAAGTTCAAATTGTCCAAGCGGGAAATTGATGTATTGAAACTCGTTATACAAGGCAAGACGAATAAAGAAATTGCCGATATCCTTTTTTTAAGCGTGTTCACCATAGAAACCCATAGAAAGCATCTCCACCAGAAACTCGGTGTTTCAAACAGCATCGAATTGCTAAATAAGGCACAAGAAATGAAACTGTCATAACCCTTACTTACTTGGTAATCACCCTGGGGATATCATAAGGCAATCGAGTTAGTAATTCGTAATTGACTTGTTGGACGGCTTCACTGAAGGAAGCCACAGTGATTTCGTTCTTTTTTTGTTTGCCTATTATAATAACCTCATCGCCTTTTCTTACATCTGTCAAATCCGTAACGTCAACGGTGATGGAATTCATGTTGACTGATCCGACAACGGGCAAAGTCTTTCCGTGAATCAATACTTTGCCGCCGTTTCCCAGCGCCCGGCTA
>DATGNG010000060.1:0-9884 GCA_035306865.1 Sphingobacteriaceae bacterium | reverse complement strand
CCGGCCTTCCGGTCGGCTGCAGCATGGAAACCATCACAAACTTTCCTTTTACGCTGGGTAACCAGGCCTGGAATTCTGTCGAATCCTGGACGTTCGGCAAGACAACCACTTCACCTTCCACAGGTTTGCCACCTGTAGTAGGGCTCCAGGCCAACTGCGTTCCATAAAGCGTTTTGACCCTGGGATGGATCAAGTCAATATGGGAAATTCCTCTTTCCCATCCGCGCCACTCACCAAATTGTTGGTTTTCGGCAGAAATCCCCCATTTTTTGAAGGTTTCTACTGCCCAGTTGTGCGCATGGTCCATCTGAGGCGTTCCCACCAATCTCGGACCCACAATGTCCAATAGCTCGTGTGCCAACTGCTCCAGGTGCGAATTCTCATTTGCTTCTTTCACTATCTGCTCCACTAACGGATCCAACGGCGGCGGCTGGAAATTGCCTCCCCTGAATTGGGCCGTGCTTGGAGCACTAAAAATCAATACTAAAGCCAGTGTTACTACAACATGGCCTTTTTGTTCCATTTTCTTCAAATAGTCTATTAGTCTCTTCATGATCATTGATTAGTTTTTACAATCTCTTTACTAAAGTGCACTTTTTATTTTAATTTCCATCTAATTATCTCATAAAAATTACTTAGTATCCCTTATCTTTGCTGACTTGCAAAAAGGTTGAAGACTTACAAAAAGGTTGAATTAAAAAGACATCATGATGAGCGATCATTCTCCACTGAATGAATATGAGTTGGCCAGATACCCGGAGAAGGATAGGTACCATCCGGATCGTATAGCCAAAATAGCTTCAGGTTTCCCCAGTATTCTGGAGGCTATTGGTGAAGACCCCAATCGGGAAGGTTTGCTGAAAACACCGGAACGGGTGGCCAAGGCACTCCAGTTTTTGACCCATGGTTATGATCTGGATCCGGCTGAAGTATTGAAATCCGCCATGTTTGAAGAGGATTACAGCCAGATGGTGGTGGTGAAAGACATCGAGGTGTTTTCCATGTGCGAACATCATATGCTGCCGTTTTTCGGAAAGGCGCATATTGCCTACATACCCAATGGCCGTATTGTTGGCCTGAGTAAAATTCCACGGGTAGTGGATATTTTTGCCAGGCGTCTGCAGGTGCAGGAGCGCCTTACCAATGAGATCAAGGATTGTATCCAAAACACCCTGGAACCTGCTGGTGTGGCGGTAGTAATCGAGTGCAAACATCTCTGCATGGCTATGCGGGGGGTGCAAAAGCAAAATTCTGTGACCACCACCTCGGCTTTTACAGGTAAATTTGTCAATGACCGGACCCGTTCCGAATTTTTGAGATTGATCAGTGCGGATCTATCTTGATTACATTCCTATCTGATTTAAATTTTAAGTAAGTAAGATTATGGCAAGGCGCAGGATACCGGAAGAAAAACGGCAGATTGAACAGGTGCAGGTATTTGATATTGCCGAGGATGGAAAAGGTGTTGGCAGATCGGAGGACCTGGTGGTCTTTATCGAAAAGGCAGTGCCGGGCGACTTGGTGGATGTCACTTTGTATAGGAAAAAAAAGAATTTTGCCGAAGCCAGGATCAACCGTCTGATAGAACCATCCCCTCATAGAACTGAACCATTCTGTCAGCATTTTGGAGTATGTGGTGGGTGCAAGTGGCAACATATGAGTTATGGGGCCCAGCTGGAATACAAGCAAAAGTCGGTTTACAATGCATTGACCCGAATTGGAAAAATAGAAGCAGATGAAATGGAGCCTATTCTGGCTTCCAAAGAAACCCGATACTACCGCAATAAGCTTGAGTTTACATTTTCTAATAAACGCTGGTTGACTTCCCCGGATGAACAGACGGAAGACTTGGATATGGATGCGCTGGGATTCCATGTCCCGGGGCGATTTGACAAAATTCTGCAAATTGACCATTGTTTTCTGCAGGGAGGCTTGTCCAACGATATTCGCAATGCATTGTTTGAATTTGCCAAAAAGCAACAAATTTCATTTTATGACCTCAAACAGCATGAAGGGGCCTTGCGAAATTTGATAATTCGCACCTCATCTACCGGAGAATTGATGGTCATTGTGATATTTGCCTACGTTGACCAGGAAACCATAGACAAGACCATGTCCTTTTTGAGGGCTTCTTTTCCTGCGATCAATTCCCTCTTATATGTGGTGAACCAAAAGAAAAACGACACCATCTTTGACCAGGATATCCATTGTTTTGCAGGTCGGGATCATATTTTCGAGGAAATGGAAGGGCTGCGTTTCAAGGTGGGAGCTAAATCTTTTTACCAAACCAATTCGGCACAGGCTTATGAATTGTACAAAACTACAAGAGAATTTGCTGCTATTCAGGGGAATGAAAGGGTTTACGATCTTTATACCGGAGCGGGTACCATTGCCAATTTTATAGCCCGGCAGGTCCGGGAAGTAATCGGCATTGAATATGTGCCCACCGCCATTGAAGATGCAAAGATCAATTCGGAATTGAATGGGATCACCAACACCAAGTTTTTTGCCGGGGACATGAAGGATGTTTTGACCCCCGAATTTATGGCTGATCATGGAAGGCCGGATTTGGTGATCACCGACCCCCCCCGGGCGGGGATGCACGCTGATGTGGTGGCCCGATTGCTGGAAATGGAGGCCCCCAGAATTGTTTATGTCAGTTGCAACCCGGCGACCCAGGCACGGGATCTGGCCCTGCTCAGTGAAAAATATCAAATCGAACGCATCCGGCCCGTGGACATGTTCCCACAGACCCAACATGTGGAGAATGTTGTATCTTTGGTATTAAAATCAAGGTAGCATGGAAATAGGCGATTTACTGTTCGCTCCCGAAGCAGGGGACGACGGCCAGAAAAACAAACCAAGTCCTTTGCTCAGTTTAAAGAAGGACCTGGATTTTTATAAGGATGCCATCAGCGAAGTATCTGCTGACATTATTGGCGAAGGCTTGTCCGATCACCCCATTTTTATAGCTCATCAACATGAGGTCAGTTTAGGCGAAATCATTTTGGATAGGGATGAATTGGGTACGAGTTGGACCATCCAAGCGGCGACTCTGGAAGAGTTTGTGGATCGGGGCATTATCAAGCCGGATCGGAAAAACCGCTTTATCAAGCATTTCAAAGACCCCAAATCCTTTATGTGTCTCTTCGTCATCGTACCTGAAGGAGCAAATTTTATTTTTTACCCCTATAAAGACGGGAAATAGGATTGAATAAAATAATATTATACGCCATACTGCTGTTCCAACTGACGGTTTGCGGGGTGCTGAATGCATCTGCGCAGGAATCGGGTGTGGCCGGCTGGGGTTCACAGGAATCGGGAATAGTGGGAGGGGTGGTTTTGGAAAATGGAACCAGTATCCGTGTGGCCCAGGTGAATGTCCGGAATCTACGGAGCCGCAACACGGTGACCACTGATCTTTGGGGTGTGTTTCGTATTCAGGCCCAGGTTGGGGATACGCTGCTGTTTTCCAAAATAGGCTATGAGAATCATTCGACTGTACTCCACACGATGAGTGATATTCTCATTGATATCAAGCCGAGTACCATCCGTATAGATGCGGTCACCGTAGAGGGTAGATCAAGGGAGCAAGAGCTGCGGGAGGGTGCCGAAAGTTACCGACGGCAGGGGGTGTATAGTGGAGGAAAACCTTCCCCGCTTGCCTATGTTTTTTCCCCACTAACATCACTTTATGAGCGCTTTAGCAGGAGCGGACGGCAGGCCAGGCGCTTCCGAAATTTTATGGAAAGTGAAATGGAAGCCATTCAGGTGGACCGGATATTCAGTAGGTACCGTATCGTAGAGTTGACCGGTCTTGAGGGCGATGACCTGAATAATTTTGCATTTTTATACCGTCCAACTTACCAAGAAGTGAGGTATTGGAATGATTACGATGTCACCAATTATATCCTTACTTCGCACAGTCAATTTGAGGCTGATGGCCGTCCCGCCCCCCAAAAATTGCCCAAGCTGGAAATTCCGCCCCAGAAAAAATAAAATCCTATAAATTGACGATTCGGCTATCCTTCGGATAATAATTATTGATCCGGCCCGGCATGGTTTTGGCCCAGCCCATCACCGCATCATGGTAGGTCACCAGCGTCCATCCCAAAGGATGGCCAGCAGGCAAATCAATTGTCAGACTCTTTTTCCGCAGGTAATCCAGCGCATGTTCATAATCCAGGTCGATTTTTGGCAGGTCTGCATTGCAAATCGTACTCAAAGCCAAGGCATGGTCGGGGATGAGAATCTCAGACTTATGGATCTTTCCAATCCGCAGACCTGCGTTTTTGAGATACAACATATTCCGCAGGGCAAAAAAATCTTCTTTCAGGCGTTCATCGATCACATGTAACTGATCGCCCACCATAAAGTTGTGGTACCTCTTTGGATCCGCAATCCAACGTTCAAGAGATTTTGGTTCCACATGGCTTTTTTGTTTTGCTGCTTTATGTCCCTTTTTGCCCAATTCTTTACCGCCTTCTCCGGGCTTTCGGAAAACTGTCAGAAAAAAACCTTCTCCCTGCAATTTATGCGGATAAAAGCGATAACCTACGCAGGAATGTTGGGGGGAACGACTTTCTATAATTCCCCATTCCGGTGAATAAGGAACCGAAACGGATTCCAATCCATAATTTTCCACCAGCCAATCTGCGATCTGCTCATTTTCCTCCTCCGAATACGAACAAGTCGAATAAATCAAAACACCCCCGCTTTTGAGACAATTGATGCTGTTGGCCAAAATTCGTTGCTGCCTTTCCCTGCATAGCTTCACCACCGACTCGGACCATGAATCCATGGTATGCGTATCCTTCCTAAACATTCCCGAGCCAGAACATGGGGCATCTACCACCAATAAATCCATAAACTCAGGCAATCGGGCGAATGCCGAGGGGTCGCTGTGGGCAATAAGTGTATTGGGAAAGCCCCAACGGGTGAGGTTTTCTTCCAGAACACCCACCCTGGACTTGATGAGTTCATTGGCGACAAGCAGGCTGTCTGGATGCAGGTAAGTCTGGAGCAATGTACTCTTTCCGCCGGGTGCCGCACAAAGGTCCAGAGCCATGCAGGGCCCGGCATCCAACTTCAGTGAGGTGATCACCTGAGCCAAAAACATAGAAGAGGCCTCCTGCACATAATAGCAGCCCGCATGGTGAAAGGGATCCAGCGTAAACACCGGCCTCTCGGGCAGATAATATCCCGTGTCGCACCAGGGGACCTTTGGCAATCCCTCCTGGACCAGATGTGGCCGCGTTTTCAATGGGTTGATGCGGATCGAGGTAAGGGAGGCAATAGCTTCGTGGGTCTTTAAAAAAGATTCTGAATCAAAAAGGGGGTTTGATCCCAATTTTCTTACCAGTTCAGGTGGAAACTTATTGCTCATTATCACAAAAGTAGAGGATTTTGTTGTATGTTTGATGTCGGAATTTAATTTTTTTTGATTGTGGTATTAGTTACGGGAGGCACAGGGTTTCTGGGGTCCATTTTGATTGATTTGCTTTTGCAACAGGATGTCCCTGTGCGGGCTATCCGCCGTTCCACTTCCCGCATGCCGTCCTCACTGGACAATCGCCAACATTTAGAATGGATGGAGGCGGACGTGCTGGACTATCCGGCATTAAAGGAAGCCTTCGATGGGGTGACACAAGTCTATCATTGTGCAGCCAAAGTTTCCTATCATCCGGCCCACCGCAAATCCATGCTCCGAATCAATGTGGAAGGAACGGCAAATGTAGTCAATTTGTGCATGGACACTGGAGCAAGGCTGGTTCATGTCAGTTCGATTGCGGCATTGGGTGAAGGAAAAAACGGAAATGATGCGACCGAAAATGATATGTGGGAATATGACCGGAGTCAATCCTACTATTCCATTGCCAAATACGAATCTGAAATGGAGGTATGGCGTGGTTTTTCAGAGGGCATGAATGGGGTAATCGTCAATCCTTCCCTGATCATCGGACAATCTGCAGGCCATAGAGGCAGCGGAGCCATTTTTTACCTGTTGCACAAAGGCCTGAAGTTTTACCCCAGCGGATCAGTAGGTTTGGTGGATGTGGAAGACGTCGCCAGGGCTATGATCAACTTGATGGATAAAAAGGAATTGAACGGGGAGCGATATATTGTGAGCAATGTCAATTTGACCCATAAAGAAATGCTCTCCCGAAGCTGTAGTTTTCTGGGCAGACCTGCACCGAAATCTAAAGCGACTCCACTGATGTTGGAGGTGGCCTGGCGACTGGCCTCCTTCTCGGCCTGGATGAAAGGAAAAAAGTCAACACTGACCAAGGAGTCTGCCCGGGTTTCCAGCAAAAAGCTCAGGTTTTCCAATCAGAAACTTCTGCAGGCTATTGATTTTGAATTTAAGCCCATCGACCAGACTTTGAATGAAATTTGCCAAAGCGTAATAAAAAAGTGAAACATTATTACATTATTGATTTTGATAGCACCTTTACTCAAGTAGAGGCCTTGGACGAATTGGCAAGGATATCCTTGCAACACCATCCCGATAAACAAACTGTATTTGCAGAAATTGACCGATTAACCAATCTGGCCATGAATGGTGAGATTTCTTTTCGGGAGAGTCTGAATGGTCGCATCCGTCTCCTGGGCGCCAATCGTGAGCATCTGACCAAATTGGTTGGCGTGCTCAAGAAAAAGGTTTCTTCCTCCTTTCACCGCAACAAGTATTTTTTCAGACAAAATAAAGAGCAGGTGCTGATTGTTTCGGGTGGATTTAAAGAGTTCATTACCCCGGTAGTGAATCCGTATCATATTGGTGTGGAACAGATTTATGCCAATGAATTTCGATTTGATGACAGAGGAAATATTATCGGCTACGATGAAAAGAACCCCCTCTCCGAGGAAGCGGGTAAAGTCAAATTGCTTAAGCAATTGGATTTGCCGGGCAGATTGTTTGGGATAGGTGATGGGTATTCAGATTTTCAACTCAAGGAATCGGGTCTGATTGAGCGGTTTTATGCTTTCACCGAAAATATAGAACGCAAAAGTGTATCTGAAAAAGCGGACCATATTACGCCCAGTTTCGATGAATTTCTTTATGTCAATGACTTGCCACGAGCCATTTCCTACCCTAAAAACCGTATCCTGTGCCTCATAGTGGGTGAGGTGCCCGCTATTGCTGCTGAAATCTTGAAGAAGGACGGATTTTCCATACGGACCAAGAAAACCCTGGAAGAAAAATATGTGAAGGATGTAGGCATGTTGCTGCTGGCAGGTGATCAGGAAATAGATGAGGATCAGTTGAGGCGAGCGGACAAACTCAAAACCATTGGTTACCTTGGGGTCAGTAAGGGGAAAGTGAATAAGGCAATTTGCAATGAAAAGGGGATCGTAATCTTTGATGATAAGAAAAGTAAAAAACGGAATGCCGAATTTATCCCGCGCAGGATGGCTGCCTTTATAAATAATGGGGATACGGATATGAGCCGAAATTTTCCCAATTTGCTGTTGCCGAAAATGAATCGTTCCCACCGCCTTTTGCATATTCACCGTAATGTACCCGGGATTATGGCACAAATTAATGGTGTGTTTGCAAGCAACGAAATAAATATTCTTGCTCAGTTTCTTATGACCAAGGGAGGGCTGGGCTATGTGGTTACAGATATCGATGCCGCGTATAATGCCCGCCTATTGTCAGAGCTTAAAAAAATCGATAACACTATCAAATTCCGAATCCTGTATTAAATTATTAAAGCCTAATTCCCAAACCAAAAGGTGCCTTGCGGAGTGATACAGGCATTTAACGGAATGTCGGTGGGGCTGGGGTCTGCAATTTGATCCACCGGTTCAAAAAGCGACACCCCAATTTTAAGGGTATCCGGCCTGCATTTCGCCAGGAAACGATCGTAATACCCTTTGCCGTAACCAATACGGTGCCCGACCTTGTCGATCGCCAGCAAGGGAACAAACACCAGGTCAATTTCCTGTTCATCAACACGAATACCGCCCAAAGGTTCGGGAATGCCCCATTTATTCTCCCGGATTAGGCTCTGCTCATTCCATACGTAATGGTACATGCTGTTGGTTTTTCGCTCCGTCTTGCCTACCGCCCAGCGAACCTGAGCATAATTTCCATTAATCCAATCCACCAGTCTATAGGTGTCCGGCTCGGCCTGCCTGCGGATGGAAAGGAAAATGTGGAGTGTTTTTTCAGGAGGCTGGACTTGGTCTTTCAGGTCCAGGGGCAGGGGCAGTTTTTTGAGCCCCAGTAGCTTGGTGAAGTCCAAAGTTTGTAATTGCCCTAACAGGCCATGATTCCTGGCCTCCAATTCTTCTCCCCCCAGTTCCTGGCGTTTTGCCAGAAATTTATTACGAAGAAAAATTTTCGAATATGCCGGATTTTCGGTACCCATAGCTAAAATTGTATGGTAAAATAATCAAATATATTCAATAGTATCTCAGGTTGTGGAATATTGACTGTTTGTGGAAAACTAAATGCTTCCCAAATAGATGATAGATGGTTTCTTTTCCTACATTTACGGAGTAAAGGTTAAACCAGACAATTGTATTAAAATTGTTAATTTTTTGAAAGACCATGCCAGCAACCCGGTGTGGTCTTTTATTTTACGGAAATTTATCTATGTTTGGAACATGAAATTATGGCCTTTATTATTACTAACCCTTTGTATATGTGTGGCAGGGATGCCTGCACAGGCCCAATTGCAGCAGCGAATAGTTTCATCTGCTGAAATTTTATCCGACCTTCAAAAACTCAATGTACTGGGGTCCGTTCTGTATTTAGCAGCGCATCCGGATGATGAAAATACCCGGTTGATTGCCTGGTCTGCACGGGAGATGAAGTACCGTACAGCCTACCTCTCCTTGACCAGAGGGGATGGTGGCCAGAATCTGATAGGTACCGAACTGGCTGAGGAATTGGGTTTGATTAGGACCCAAGAGTTATTGGCGGCCAGACGAATTGATGGTGGTCAGCAATATTTCTCACGGGCCAATGATTTTGGCTTTTCCAAAACCCCTGAGGAGACCCTTGAGTTTTGGGGGAATGAAGCAATTTTGGCTGATGCGGTTTGGGTCATACGAAAACACCGGCCGGATGTGATTATTACCCGGTTTCCACCCGATCCGCGAGGGGGGCATGGCCATCACCAGGCAGCCACTATCCTCGCCATTGAAGCTTTTCGGGCAGCTGCGGATCCACAGCGTTTTCCGGAGCAGCTTGCTTTTGTGGAACCATGGCAGGCCAAGCGATTGCTTTGGAATGCAGCCAATTTTGGGGGGAGGAACAATACAACTGCCGAACAATTTAATATTGATATAGGCGCGTATAATCCTTTGTTAGGCCAGTCCTATGGGGAAATTGCTGCGGAAAGCCGCTCCAGCCACAAGAGCCAGGGTTTTGGTGCCGCCCGGCAACGGGGCAGTTCACGCGAGTTTTTTGAATTATTGGATGGGGAAGCCCCCGAAAAATCGCTGATGGATGGGGTAGATGTGAGTTGGAACCGCGTGAAAGGCGGTGCTTATCTGGAGCGGATCATTAACGACATTATTGATGGTTTTGATGTGCAGCAGCCCGAAGCCTCATTGGATGAGTTATTGGGGTTGATGACCGAGTTAGAACGTTTGGATCCGGGTTACTGGAAAGAACAAAAGATTGAGGAGCTTAAAGGAATTATTTTGGCATGTGCCGGAATTTGGTTTGAAAGCTATGCTTCGGCAGCCAAAGTTTCAATCGGTCAGCAGGTAAATGTACGAACTGATTTTATTTTGCGCAGACCCGGGGTAGAGGTTGAAGTGCTAAGTGTGGGGTCAGAGCCTCAGAGCGAGACTTTAGCGTTCAATAGTTTGACTCAGGTAAATACAACTTCTGTGTTTCAGCAAAACACACAACCTTATTGGTTGCG
>DATGNG010000059.1:0-5387 GCA_035306865.1 Sphingobacteriaceae bacterium | reverse complement strand
GAATGCGGACGATGCACTTCGGTGTGTCCGGCCAATATGACCGGGAAGCTATTGTCACCAAGGAAGATCATGATGGATACCCGGGATCGGTTGATGGAGGTGGGTCGCAATCTGGACCAGAACAAATCGGTTGAGGAGGATGGCAAATCATTGCTGGACACTTATATTACCAGGGAAGAAATTTGGGCTTGTACGACCTGCAACGCTTGTGTGGAAGCATGCCCGGTCAATATCAATCCGTTGGAGATCATTACCGAGCTTCGCAGGTATGCGGTAATGGAAGAATCGCAGGCACCGGCCAGCATCAATGTGATGTTTGGGAATATTGAGAATAATGGTGCGCCGTGGAAGTATGCACAGGCAGATCGCGCAAATTGGCGGGATTGAGAAAGTGGGATCGAGTAGATTGAGGGATTGAGTAGAAAATAAATTGAATTGTTGAATTATTGAATAATATCATGGCAGAAGAATTACATGTTCCAACAGTTGCCGAGTTGATGGCTCGGGGGGAAGTCCCGGATATTCTGTTTTGGGTAGGTTGCGCAGGAAGTTTTGACGAGCGCGCTCAACGGACAACAAGGGATATCTGCAAAATATTGAATCATGTGGGGTTGAATTATGCCATTCTGGGGGCAGAAGAAAATTGTACAGGTGACCCGGCCAAACGGGCAGGCAATGAATTTTTGTTCCAGATGCAGGCCATGATGAATATCCAGGTGCTGGATGGCTATCAGATCAGGAAGATTGTGACGGCCTGCCCACATTGCTTTAACACCATCAAAAATGAATACCCTGCCCTGGGTGGGCATTATGAGGTGATCCATCACACCCAATTGATCCAGCAATTGATCGAAGATGGTAAGCTGAAAGCGGAGGGTGGAGAATCCTTCAAAGGGAAACGGATCACTTACCATGATCCCTGCTATCTGGGACGTGGAAATGGAGTATATGAGGCCCCCAGGAAGGCTCTGGAGATGCTGGATGCAGATCTTGTGGAGATGCGCCGCTGCAAGAGCAATGGCCTGTGCTGCGGGGCGGGTGGTGCCCAGATGTTCAAGGAACCAGAACCCGGCAATAAGGATATCAATGTGGAACGCGTAGAAGAAGCGCTGGAAACCTAAGCAGAGATTGTAGCCGCTTCATGTCCCTTTTGCATGACCATGCTAAATGATGGAGTGAAAGTGAAGGACAAGGAAAAGGAAGTGCAAGTGCTGGATATTGCCGAAATCACCGCCAGGGCCAACGGATTATAAGATAATTTTTTTGTATATTCGCCTTATGCTCATAAGGATATACGAAGACAACCCCAATGAAAAAAGTATAGCGCAGGTCGTGGAGATTCTCCGAAAAGGGGGTGTGGTGATTTATCCCACCGACACGGTGTATGGTTTGGGCTGTGATATAAACAACCAGAAAGCAATAGAACGGGTGTGCACGATCCGCGGCATCAAGCCCGAAAAAGCCAACCTTTCTTTTGTTTGCTATGACCTGACAGATATTTCCCAATATACCAAACCCTTTGACACAGCTACTTTCCGGGTACTGAAAAAAGCATTGCCTGGTCCCTTTACATTTATATTTAATGCCAGTAACCAGGTGCCAAAACTCCTTTCCTCCAAGAAAAAGACAGTTGGTATCCGGGTACCGGACAACCGCATTGCAAGAGAAATCGTCCGTCAACTGGGTAACCCCATTGTATCGGCTTCCATCCACGATGATGACGAGATCATGGAATATTCAACCGATCCGGAACTGATACATGAAAAATATGGGGATATTGTGGACGCCGTGATCGACGGGGGCTATGGAGACCACGTTGCTTCAACGGTCGTGGACTTGACTTCAGGAGATTTTGAGGTGATCAGGGAAGGGAAAGGAGATCTGGAGGAGTACTTATAAGTTATAGGATCACAATATCATCGATCACTTCCTGTCCCACATGCTCATTGAGGCGGGTGACAATCATGGAACGCATAAGCACCAGTTCGTTTTTCACAACGGCAGATTCAACCTTTATAAATAATTTTCGGTCCCGCACATAGAGTTGCTGGGTGCGGTTGGCAATTGCGGTACCAATTATTTCCGGCCAACCTGCCACCAAAGCAGTCTCGTCAAATTTCTTGCGGATTTTGTAGGTATCCAACATTTGGTCGATAACCTGCTTGATGTTGATGTCATTTCCTCTATTTTTGCTCATCCTCTATTGCTATTCTTCATTTAATCTTGCTCATAAGTCGCATTCCCTTTATCAATATCAAAGAACCTGATATTAGTATCTATTCCTTCAAATATACTACGAATCCGGTCGGCATGTGTATCGGTGACAAACAATTGTCCAAACTCATCATGAGAAACCATTTCCATCAATTTCCGGACCCGAAGGTCATCCAACTTATCGAAGATATCATCGAGTAACAACAGGGGCTTGAAGCCCTTGACCTCCAGAAAGTAGGTGTATTGCGCCAGCTTGAGGGCGATCAGGAAGGATTTTTGCTGACCCTGGGACCCGAACCTTTTCAGCGGTAAATCATCGTGAATGGTGAAAATCATATCATCTTTATGAATCCCAGAAGTCGTGCGCTCCATGATTCGGTCCCGCTCAAAGGACGAAGCAAGGAGCTCTGCGAAGCTTTGCTCCTGCAATTGACTTTCGTACTTTAACTTAACCAATTCGGCGGAATCAGTCAAAAAAAGATAGTGCCGTTCGAATTCGGGGAGAAACTGTTCAATAAAGGCTTGTCTTTTTTTGAATATTTCTTCTCCATGATCGATGAGTTGCGCATCCAGGGCCTCCATTAGGTGCGGATCGGGCATTCCTGAGCGGCCTAACTGCTTGAGCAAGGCATTGCGCTGCTGCAAGGCCCGATTATAGGCAATCAATCGATCCAGATAGCGGGCGTCGGTCTGGGAAATGACATTGTCCATAAATTTCCTTCGCTCTTCACTCCCCTCCATCACTATACCGGTGTCCGCCGGGGAAATCATGACCAACGGAAACAGACCTATGTGATCCGCAAGCCGCTGATATTCTTTCTTATCTTTTTTGAAAAGTTTTTTTTGGTTCTTTTTGAGGCTGCAGGCAATATTATAGGGAATATCATCTTTTTCAAAATCACCCTGGACCATAAACCAATCCGCACCCTGCTTTATCTGTTGGGAATCAATGGGGTTGAAATAGCTTTTGCACAGGGAAAGGTAATGGATGGCATCCAAAAGATTGGTCTTGCCCGAGCCGTTATTGCCGGCAAAGACATTCACCTCGGGCACAAATCCGAGGTTTGCCTGATCGTAATTTTTGAAGTTGAATACACTCAGATTCTTCAGCCACATGTTCCATTCCCTACTTTATTTCCTCAAAATCCACAAATTCACCCGCTTTTTGGGGGCCATTTCGCTCGCCATCTTTCGGTGGCACATAATCGATGCGCACCTTGCCATCCGGTTGACGGGGTCGTTGCTGCTTTCGGGGATCCCCACCCTGAAATGGAGCGCCCTGAAATGGGGTGCCCTGAAATTGCTCTCTGCTGTCATTCATCACTTTTTCCGCAGCCTTACGAACCGCCCAGGGAAATAGAAACCTTGCCAATATTCGCAAAAGCCAGAGGATGGAGATTGCGATCAATAAAAATTTTAATAAAAACTGCATAATCAACTTAACTATTCTCAGTCTGCTTGCCTGGCATTCCTGATCGCTGTGACCAGTTCCTTGCTATGCTGACTTCCAATGATATAGACCAGACCGTCTTTATCCGTCAGCCAGACTGCATCCTTACCCCCCGCATAAAAACGAATTTTGCCCTTTTGATGCAGGTTGTAAACCGGATTATTAACAAAAAATGAACTATATGGCTTGGCCTCCACTAAGCGAATGCTGTGCAAATCGATTTTGACCAGACGGGTGGTCCACAAACCACTCAGCACCAGACTTCCCGGCCTTACCGTGATACGATAATGGAGCACATACATCATTCCTATCGAACCGATGACAATGGCGCTGCCAACTATAAAAAACAATTGACTGTCCACCGCGCGGTCCAGATTAATATAATAGGCCAGAAAACAAAATAGTGCCAGAATCAATCGCACACTCAGCCAACCCCGGTCCCTACCCAGGTATTGATTTTCCAGATATAGCGGTTTATCAGCCATTTTGACAAAAATACGATATTACCATTACATTTTGAGTCGTGTCACAAATATTATAATCTGATGACACCCGATAAGGGATCACCCAGATGATATTGCCCGCTGCATCTATCACAACCGGCACCTCTTCCTTTTCCCATCTGGAAAGCTTGAGCCCCGTGAAAAAGTCACTCAGTTTTTTATGCTTTCCTCCCATTCCGAAAGGTCGGAAAACATCTCCCTCCCTCCATTGGCGGATTTGCAGGGGCAATGGCACCCGATCCGCATCAAAATAGGCCTTTGTGGGGTCTTCTGCCAATTTTTTGTATTGACCTTCCGAAAGTTGCAGATCGGCAATATCGCTGATTTCTATGGCCAACCTGTGTTTTGTGCCGACCGATGATTCAGCAATAACACCCTCCCTTGTACGAATGAAAACCCGGTTCCTGTCCAATAGCAATTGGTGTGTCGTGGAATAAAACTGCTGACCACTTTGAAGATGCTGGCTACTTTGAAGCCACTGACCACTTTGCGGGTCATCGGTTGTTTTCAAGCGATCAACCAAATCATTCACCACCGCCGGAGAAAATCCATAGGGACGTAACAACTCATATAACAACAAGCGAGCCGAACGATATTGCAGCAGCGGATCCAATTGCAGGATTTCCAATTCGCCCCGCTGGCTAAGGCATTGCACCCGCAATCCCTCCACCTGTTCATCCAGAAAGTCCCGGACTTCCCGCATGGCAAACATGTTTTGCTCAAAGGTATGTTCCAGTCCCGGATTGATCTCCCTCATATGCGGCAGTACGTCCAAGCGGATTTTATTGCGGGTATAATCGGTGGAAAAATTGGATTGATCATCCCGGAAAGGCAATTGGTATTCCTCCACCGCCTGCGCGACTTCATCTGCCCGAAAAAACAGCATGGGGCGGATCAAATGATCCTTGGTGGGCTGCATTCCGCACATTCCCCTTATCCCGGTGCCTCTTAACTGATTGATCAGTACGGTTTCCACATTATCGGTGGCGTGGTGGGCTACGGCTACCAGGTCAAACCCCTGCTCCTGCCGCAAGCGCTCAAACCATTCGTATCGCAGGTCCCGTGCCGCCATTTGTATGGACAGTCCTCTTTCACTGGCATAGACAGCCGTGTCGAAATGCTGTACATAGAATGGGAGTCCCAGCTTTTCGGTGTAATCCCGGACCAGCACCTCATCCAGATCCGATTCTTGTCCTCTTAACCGAAAATTGCAATGGGCC
>DATGNG010000058.1:0-5262 GCA_035306865.1 Sphingobacteriaceae bacterium | reverse complement strand
AAATTGCTGTCTGCGGGCAGATTCTTGAGGTCGGTTCGTACCACCGGAATGGGTTGCGATGGCACCTTCCTTTCCGTACGACTAAACAGTGCCTTTTTTAAAATATCAGTATATCCCACTCCCTCAGCCAGTGCAGGTGTATGTTCAAGATTGTCAAAAGCACCATTTGAAAAATTGGGTTTGCTTTCCATCAAAGCCAGACGGGAACCCGTAGCCGACGCACCAAAACGGGGGTGCCAAAGGTACAATATACCTCCTATCAACACGACAATTACGATTAAAAAAAGGATCTGCATGATTTTTTTGAGATATTTTACCATATTACCGGGCAAAATTACTTAAAATTTAAAGAATAAAACTTTGGCGATTAAGCATTTTTTTACACATTGCATTATGAATTCGAGCCTTCTTTATCAAATATACCAGCATCCTTTGATCAATGAAGACGGTCTGCGCCAGATTGTGGATGCCCATGAGAAGATCCATTTACAAAAAGGAGCCTATGTTTTGCAGGAAGGGAAAACGGCCAATTCATATCTGGTGCTGGAAAGTGGGTTGATCCGATCTTTTGCGCACAATTATAACGGGGAAGATATTACCACCGACTTTTTCACGGCAGGTGAATTGGTTATCGATGTGCTCTCCCTTTTTCAGCGTATTCCTACCCAGGAAAATGTACAGGCACTCTCAGATTGTGTCTGCTGGCAAATCGATTTTGAGAAATTTCAATCTTTATTCAATTCCATCACTGGCTTTGCAGAATGGGGGCGACTGTGGATGACTGGCAAATTGTTTCATTTCAAACAGCGGGCTATCGAAATTGCCACCCACCCTACAAAGGAAAGGTATCTGAGTCTGTTAAAGGAAAAACCTGAAATCATTCGCCAGGCACCCCTTAAACATATCGCTACTTATCTAGGAGTCACCGATTCTTCCCTGAGCCGTATCCGTAAGGAAATCTGAGCATCTCTTTTTCTCAAGGTTTTCCTGAAGCCCTCTTATTTTCTTGTCATAGGACAATTTTAATTTGACAAATGATCATTAGTTTTGTTTTATGATACTCAATCCATATTTAAATTTTGATGGGAATGCGGAAGAAGCTTTCCGCTTTTACCAAAGTGTTTTCGGCGGAGATTTGTTTCTGCAGAAAATGAGCGACACTCCCGAAGCTGAAAAATTACCGGAAAATGAAAGGAATCTGGTCATGCATGTGGCCCTTCCTATAGGTAAAGGGCAATATCTGATGGCTTCAGACTGTCTGGCCAGCGCAGGTCATGTGCTCCATGTGGGCAACAACAATTATATTTCTATCACACCCGATTCCAGGGAAGAAGCGGATCGCCTGTTTCAGGGTCTGTCTGCCGGAGGAGAAATAGAAATGCCCATGGAGGATATGTTTTGGGGAGATTATTTCGGTTCGTTCAAAGATCGTTATGGAGTATGCTGGATGATCAATTTCCCGATCAATGCCTGAATATTGAGCAATTCCTGAATATTGAGCAATTCCTGATTAATGATGAAACTTACTGCCAAAGCAAAATTACAGATTCGAAAACCAGTAGATGTGGTTTTTGATGCCATTGCAAATCCTGATCACCTGACAGGTTATTTTATTTCAAAAAGCTCTGGGCCGATGGAGGAGGGTCAGGAGCTGATCTGGGAGTTCGGTGATTTTCCCGGTTCTTTTCCAGTAAAGGTGACTACGCTGAAAACCAACGAATTGATTACCTTTGTCTGGGATCCGGAAACACAGGTGGACATCCAACTCCAAGCCAATGGAGAAGGAAATACCATTGTTAGCGTTTCCGAAGGTGAAAAGGAATTGAATGAGCAAAATCTCAAATGGCTGATTTCAAACACCTCTGGATGGGCAAATTTTCTGGATTGCCTCAAAGCATACCTTGAGTATGGGATCCGGTTGAGGGACGGGGCGTATGACTATATGAAACCGAAAAACCAATAAAAGAAATAGCCAAAAAAGAAGTAAACCAATATAGAAGTAAACCAAAAAAGAAGTATATGAAAATTTTGAAAAGAATCCTGATAGTCATCGCCATTATCATTGCCATTCCTTTGGTAGTGGCACTTTTCGTGCCCAAGGAGTTTAACAGCGAAAGAAGCATTGTGATAGACAAACCCAAAGCCCAGGTGTTTGAATACGTCCGGTTTGTAAGAAATCAGGACAATTTTGGAGTTTGGCAATTGTCGGACCCCAACTTGAAATATACAGAAGAAGGAGTGGATGGCACGGTCGGGTATAAATATTCCTGGGATGGGGAGGTGACGGGTAAAGGTTCCCAAAAGATTGTGGAAATTTCCAACCCTGACAGTATGGTTACGGAACTTGATTTCGGAATGGGTGAGCCGGCCAATTCATTTTTTAAGCTGGAAGCGCAGGGGCCGGACCAGACCAAAGTAACCTGGGGTATGCGGGGCAAATCTCCCTATCCTTTCAATGTGTTCAGTCTGGTATTCGATGTAGGGAAAGATTTCGAACAGGGTTTACATAACCTAAAAGAACTGCTTGAAAATCAGGAATTGACAGAACAAACTGCCGCACTCAATTATTTTCTGCAAACACAGTATGATGTCCGGCAACAGGTCAGTGGGCTGACCAAAGCACAACTGGATTTTCAACCATCGGCCGATCAATGGTCCATCAGCCAGTGCCTTGAACACATTATCCTGACTGAACAAATGATTTTTGATATGATCCGGGAAAACATGAAACAGCCTGCCAACCCGGAGCGGCAGGCCGAAATCGCCCATTCAGATGAGGATATTGTCCGGATGGTTACGGACAGAAGTGAAAAATATAAAGCACCGGACATACTCGTGCCTGCCGGAAAATATCAGGATGCGGAATCCGCACTAAATGATCTGGAAGCACAGCGGACGGTCATCCATGATTTTATAAGAAATACACCTGTGGAAGAACTCCGCAACCATATCAGTGCGTCGCCTTCGGGTCTGTCGGATGCCTACCAGTCATTGATGTTCCTGGCTGGCCATACGGCCAGGCATACCCTTCAGATCCAGGAGATCAAGGCAGCACCCGGCTTCCCGGATCCGCTCAGTCAGTAATTCTGCCCCGGTAGTCCTGGTGAATTAGTTAAAATTATCCCAACCAGTAATTTCTGGGCTTGTAAAGGGCATATTTTCCGCCACCGGCAAAAAACAAACATAATCCACAGAACAGGAACAGGAGATTGGCTTCCGCGCCGAGCGCTCCTGTTTTTTCATTCATCGCTACCAGCCTGTCCCAACCGGAAAAATGCATCGCAAACAGCATCAGAACTACATACAATAAACCCCCTATTCGAGTGAAAACACCCAAAAGGATCAGAACAGGCGCTATAACTTCGGCCACAGGCACCCCCACCCAGAGAAAGTCCGGAAGGTTATGGTCGGCAAGCTGTTGCCGTATGCCCCCGTGTCCTGACATCAACTTACTCAAACCATGAAAAAACATGAGAAAAGCTCCGAAACGGATCATCAATAGCCCCAGATCAGTATTAATACGATTACTCGCCATATCAATTCAAATTTTAATTTTCAAACCGTTTGTTTCAAATTCAAATTCTTTGTTTCAAAGATACAGCAAAATTGGTACTTTTCCATTGTGCGCACAAGGATCCCAGAAAACTCCATCATGGGGTTTGCCTCTTTTTTCGCATTTACCTATCTTTGACTCCTTCAGTAAACAAGGACTCCTTCAGTAAACAAAAACTCCTTCAGTAAACAAGCTCATCCCTATGGACAACTCCTGGAAAAGAAAATTTGTATTCATCTGGATCGGGCAATTTGTTTCCCTGATCACCAGTTCGGCAGTCAATTTTGCCATCATCATTTGGCTGAGCATCACCCATGGCTCGGCAGAAGTACTGGCTTTTGGTGCCATTGCCGGATTGCTTCCTGCTGCCATCGTGGGCCCCTTTGCAGGGATATTTATCGATCGCTGGGATCGAAAAAAAACCATGATCACTGCTGACCTGTTTGTGGCAGCATGCACCCTGGTCATGTCCATAAGCTTCTATTTGGGTCACGAGAGTTTGCTATTGATTTATTGCATGCTGGCCCTACGATCAGTAGGTTCAGCCTTTCATATGCCCGCCATGCAGGCTTCCATCCCCATGATCGCGCCACAGGATCAATTGCTGCGCATTGCGGGGGTCAATCAAACCATACAATCCGTTTCTTCCATTGCAGGGCCGGCATTAGGTGCGCTGGCCATCACCCTTTTCTCTATTGGAAATGCTTTGCTACTGGACATTGTAGGTGCGCTTATCGCAGTAGTATCCCTGATTTTCGTACACATCCCGAACCCAGAAATCAGTGAAAAACCGGATCAGGGGGTCAAGCAGGTCTGGAATGACCTGATCGGAGGATTTCGGGAAATTTTGCGGAGTAAGGGCCTGGGTTGGTTATTTTTATTCTCCATCCTATTTACATTTTGTATCATGCCGGTAGCTGTATTGTTTCCATTGCTTACCCTGGATCATTTTATGGGTGGAAAATGGGAAATGAGCCTCATCGAAATAGTTTGGGGAATAGGGATGCTGATCGGTGGGGGCCTGATCGGAATTTTCAAACCAAGTATTTCCAAAATTATCATCATCAATACCATGATGATCCTGCTTGGTCTCACCCTGGCACTTTCGGGCTATTTACCGCCCCACACCTTCTATTGGTTTGTTGCTTTGACCACAATAGGAGGAATAGCTGCTTCCATTTATCATGCGTGTTTTATGACGGTACTTCAGGAGGTCGTCAGACCAGAATTTATGGGCAGGGTTTTTTCCCTGTATTTCAGTTTTGCCATTATTCCATCGGTCATCGGATTGATTTCCACGGGTTGGGCTGCTGATTTCTTTGGGGTCAATATCCTTTTTATCGCTATGGGATCCCTGATCGCTCTCATCGGGATACTCGCATTTTTTAATCCAACACTGATGGGTTTGAGAAGGGAGGAAAACAGGTCATGAATAAAATGAAAGACACCCTGGCCTCTAAGATTATTGCTTTTAACCAAAATCTTGATTACAACGGGGAATTGCCGGATGGATTTCGGGCGCTCAACCCCTATCTGGACAACCCGGAAACCCTGCAGGTAATGGCCGCTTTTTACCAAAAATTCTATGCGGATAACAGGCCCCGGAAGTTTTTGATCGGCATCAATCCCAGCAGACATGGTGCCGGGGTGACCGGGGTGCCATTTACCGACACCAAAAGGTTGGAAGCTGCCTGTGGTATCCGGATGCA
>DATGNG010000057.1:0-6248 GCA_035306865.1 Sphingobacteriaceae bacterium | reverse complement strand
GCTGGGGCTGGCCCGGGAAATGAATGCGCGGATTCTGATCGCGTCCACATCCGAAGTATATGGCAATCCCGCGGTTACTCCACAACCTGAAGAGTATTGGGGCAATGTAAATCCGGTTGGTCCCAGAGGAGTATATGATGAAGCCAAGCGGTTTCAGGAGGCGCTGGCAATGGCTTATCACAATTTTCATGGCATCGACATCCGGATAGCCAGAATATTCAACACCTATGGGCCTAAAATGAGGTTCAATGATGGAAGAGCCGTTCCCACGTTTATCCGACAGGCCTTAACTGGAGAAAAATTAACTATTTTTGGAGATGGGTCACAGACCAGGTCCTTTTGTTACGTAGATGACACAGTGGAGGCTATTGTTCGATTATTGCATTGTGACTATAACTTGCCGGTAAACATTGGAAATCCGGATGAGATTTCCATATTGGAGCTGGCCAGTGAGATCGTCGCAATTTCCGGAGGAGGCCGGGAGATCGAGTTTTTGGATCTCCCACAGGATGATCCGTCAAGACGTCAGCCTGATATCAGCAAGGCAAAGGCTTTGTTGGGCTGGGAACCGATTATTTCCAGGGGCGAAGGTTTGGAAAGGACTTTTTGGGATTTCCAACGGTATTATCAACAGACATATAATTGATTTATGAAAAATATTTTGGTCACGGGAGGAATGGGTTATATTGGTTCCCATACCGTTGTAGAGTTACAACAGGCAGGATATAACGCTATCATCATTGACGACCTGTCCAATGCCAATATCAAGATCCTGGATCAAATCACTCAAATTACTGGAGTAAAGCCGGTGTTTCGTCAGCTGGATCTTACCGACTCCAGGCAACTCAATGCGTTTTTGCAGGAGTTTTCAAACATAAATGGAATAATCCATTTTGCTGCCCATAAAGCCGTTGGCGAATCAGTGCAGCAGCCGCTCAAATATTATAGAAACAACTTTTATTCACTGATCAATCTCCTTCATGCCTTTGAAAACAAGGCCGTCAACTTTGTGTTTTCTTCGAGTTGTACCGTGTATGGGCAGCCAGATATATTGCCCGTCAGTGAGTCTGCCCCTGTGAAAAAGGCTGAATCCCCCTACGGAAACACAAAGCAAGTGGCCGAAGAAATCCTGGCAGAAACCACCGCATCAAGCCAACTCCTACGAGCTGTTTCCCTGCGGTACTTCAACCCGGTGGGTGCTCATGAAAGTGGGCTAATAGGAGAATTGCCCATAGGTGTTCCCCAAAACCTGGTGCCTTTTATTACACAAAGTGCTATTGGGAAACGAGGTCCGATTACAGTTTATGGGAATGATTATAATACCCCTGACGGTACTGCAATAAGAGATTATATCCATGTGGTTGATTTGGCAAAAGCACATGTTGCGGCTATCAAGCTTTTAGAGTTTGGAAATCCAAGGGGCAATTATGATGTCTTTAATGTGGGTACGGGTACAGGACACACCGTTTTGGAGGTAATACGGGCTTTTGAGGAATCTACCGGGGTGAAGGTGGACTACAAAATTGGAGAAAGAAGATCGGGGGATATTGAGAAAGTATGGGGGGACGTGCGTAAATCCGAACAGGAATTAGGCTGGAAAGCCCATCACAACTTGTCAGAAATGATGTCTTCTGCCTGGAAGTGGGAACAATATATTAAAACTAACCCCCTCGACTAATTGCACTGATTTCCACTGGACAATTAGTATTTTTGAGTCATTAGCATGCGAACAAAAAAAACCATAATAATTACCGGAGGCGCAGGGTTTATAGGATCCCACGTTGTCCGGCGATTTGTCCTTAATTATCCGGAATATAAAATCATCAATTTTGATAAACTGACCTATGCCGGCAACCTGGCTAATCTCCGTGATATAGAAAATGAACCAAACTATCTGTTTGTCAAGGGGGACATCACAGATGTTGATCAGGTGGCCAGGCTCTTTAGGCAGGAAAAAGCGGAAGGCATCATCCACCTTGCGGCAGAATCCCACGTGGACCGCTCCATCCACAACCCTCTGGAGTTTGTTCAGACCAATGTTTTGGGAACAGTGGTCCTGTTAAATGCTGCGCTCCAACAGACAAAAGCAAATCGTTCCGGAAAAAATGCAACAGAAGGAGAAGGGATTCGGTTTTATCATATTTCTACTGACGAAGTTTATGGAGCACTTGGAGCTGAAGGGTTGTTTACTGAAGACACCCCTTATGATCCCCACTCTCCATATTCCGCTTCTAAGGCTGCATCTGACCATTTTGTCAGGGCCTATGGTGACACTTATGGGCTGGACATCGTAATTTCCAATTGCTCCAACAATTATGGCTCGCATCATTTTCCGGAAAAGTTGATCCCGCTGGCCATCAATAATATAAAAAATAACAAACCTATTCCGGTATATGGGAAGGGAGAAAACGTGCGGGATTGGCTGTGGGTTGAAGACCATGCCCGTGCGATTGACCTGCTATTCCATCAGGGTAAAAGTGGCGAAACCTATAATATTGGCGGCAATAATGAATGGAAGAATATTGATCTCATACGTCTTTTGTGCCAAATAATGGACAGGAAACTTGGGCGTAAGCCGGGAATTTCCGAGAGCCTCATCACTTTTGTGGAAGATCGGGCCGGACACGACCTGCGCTATGCCATTGATGCCACGAAAATCAGGACACAATTGGGCTGGGAGCCGAGCCTCCGGTTTGAAGAAGGGCTGGAAAAGACGGTGGATTGGTTTTTGGCTAATCAGGATTGGCTGGATAATGTCACCTCCGGGGATTACCAGGATTATTACGGGCAGCAATACGGTAAACGGTAAGGGATATTGGATTTACAGCCATTTTTTTCTAAGTTTGCGCATGATAAAATCCATGACCGGCTTTGGGCTGGGCACAGCTTCCGACCCACAGGTCAAATATACTGTCGAAATTAAATCCCTGAACTCCAAATTTTTGGAATTGGGCCTTCGATTGCCAAAGGCTGTGGCAGATAAGGAAGTCCATTTGAGAAATGCCTGTGCCAGGCGCATTGAAAGGGGAAAAGTCAATTTAAATATTTCTGTTGAATATTCCGACCCTACAGCCCATGCTGCACACATCAATACTGCACTTTTTCAAAAATACTTAGAGCAACTCCAGGACTTAGCACAAAAAGCAAATATTTCGCCAAGTGCCCAAGAGTTGTTTGCCCAGGCCTTATCCATGCCGGAAGTGGTCAGCCAGGGCGAGGAAACTGTAAATGAAACCGAAGGAGGGCTACTGATGGAGGCGTTTGAGCAAGCTGTAGAGGCGTTTGATACCTTCCGCAAAGATGAAGGAGCCGTGTTGCGGACCGAAATCTCTCAGCGTGTCAACAGCATTCTGGACTTGCTTGCCAAGGTTGAGGTGGAGGAAACGGATCGTATCCCACTTGTGAGGGAGCGGATCGGTCAATATCTGGACAAGTCGGTAGGTCGGGAAAATGTGGACATGAACCGTTTTGAGCAGGAACTGATCTATTATATAGACAAATTGGACATTACGGAAGAAAAGGTGAGGCTGAGGAGTCATTGTAATTATTTTTTGAAAGCACTGGATTCGGAAGATGCCAATGGCAAAAAGCTCGGCTTTATTTCTCAGGAAATTGGACGGGAAATCAACACACTGGGCTCCAAAGCCAATCATGCAAGCATACAGCAAACGGTAATCCAGATGAAGGAAGAGCTGGAAAAAATCAAGGAGCAGCTTTTGAATATCTTATAACAATGGAAGGAAAACTCATTATATTTTCTGCCCCGTCGGGCTCAGGCAAGACGACCATTGTCAGGCATTTACTGGAACGTTTTCCGGATAAAATTTCTTTTTCAATCTCTGCCGCCACCCGGCAGCCCAGAGGAAATGAGGTCGATGGCAAGGATTATTACTTTATCAGCAAGGAGGAGTTTCTGCACAGGGTGGCCAAGGAACAGTTTATTGAGTTTGAGGAGGTGTATTCCGGTACTTTTTATGGCACGCTTCGATCGGAAGTGGAACGCATTTGGGCCGAAGGAAAACATGTGATTTTTGATATTGATGTGGTGGGCGGATTGCGTTTGAAGCGAAAATTCGGGGACAGAGCATTGGCTATTTTTGTCAATCCCCCTTCTTTGAAAGTTTTGGAGCAGCGATTGCGCGGGCGGGGTACTGATTCGGAAGCAAAACTAAAGGAAAGGGTTGAAAAGGCAAAAAATGAAATGGATTTTGCGCCACAATTCGATGTGATGTTGACCAATGACAATCTCGAACAAACTTTTAAGGAAGCAGAAAAGTTGTTGACGGATTTTTGTAATTAAGCTGAATTTAATGCAATTATGGTGAAGAAGAAGAAGGAAGTTGGTTTGTTTTTCGGATCCTTCAATCCCATACATATGGGCCATTTGATTATGGCCAGTTACATGGCCAATCATACTTTCATGGAAGAGGTGTGGATGGTGGTTTCCCCTCAAAATCCACTGAAAAAGAAAAGTACACTGGCCAATCATTTTGATCGCCTCGAAATGGTCAATTTGGCATTAGGTTCTTCCGACAGGATCCGTGCAAGTCAGGTCGAGTTTTCTTTGCCCCAACCCTCCTATACTATAGACACACTGACCCATCTTGGTGAGCGTTATCCCGATTATCGCTTTACCATTATCATGGGTTCAGACAACTTGTTTTCTTTACACAAATGGAAAAATGCGGATATTCTTCTTCGGGATTACAGAATTGCCGTCTATCCCAGACCCGGATTTCTGGGCCATGAGCTGGAGCAACACCCCTCTGTACAAATGACGGAGACCCCATTGATGGAACTGTCCTCCACTTTTATCAGGGAATCCATTAAAAACGGCAAAAGTATCCGGTTTTTCGTGCCGGACGCTGTGCTTGATTTTATCGAGAAAAAAGGACTCTACCGCTGAAATTAAAGCAGATAAAGGCTTACTTCTTGCCCAACAGTCCACCCAAGCCACCCAACAGTCCCCCCAGCCCTCCAGTCTTACTTTTGCTTTTCCCCCCAGTATTTGCGCCCCCTAATAGACTGCCAAGCAAATCAGCAACTGATCCACCTCCAACCAATCCGCCCAGCAAATCGGTCAATCCCTTTTCATTTTTAACAGCACCTTTTTTCGTTTCCCGGCCCAGGAACCCCATTACAATTGGAGCAAGAAGGGCCAGAACCTTGCCAACGGTGGCAGCGGGAACTCCGGTTTTCTCACTGATGGATTTCTGGAGGGGGGTCAGATTGCTGCCCAACACATGTTTGAGAATACCTGCTCCATCTGTTGCCGCACCAGCGCCCAAAGCGCCGGACAAATTGTTCAAAATGCTGCCATCGTGTTTCGTGCTGATTGCCTGTAAAATTCCTCCGGCACCTCCACTGCGGGCATTATTTTGTAAGGCGCCAAAGAGTGCAGGTAATGAGGCGGTTACTACAGATTGAGTGTCCTTTTTAGAAGCTCCCGCCTCTTTAGAGATACTATCGATGACTTCTTTCCCCAGGCCACCATTCAAAAGCGCTAAAATATTATTCATGATTTCATTGATTAAGTTGTTAATTTCCCTTTTTATCCGCGTAGTCAAAGACCTTTTGCAGCAAGGGTGTGGAGCGGCTTCCGCCCAGATTGTTGCGTATATTTAATTCTTCCCGGGCCACCATCAAAAATAAGCCATCAATAGCTTTGTCAGTCACATATTTGTTGAGGTCAGCCTCAATTTTATCATTGACCAATGGCAATTGATTGTACCGGGTCACCAAAGTGGACCAATGACGAGCCACCTGATGCTGATCTATTGCCTTCTCCACGATAGGGCTAAAACGTTGTGCCAACTCATTACTGGTGGTACGATTGAAAAACTGGGTGGCGGCATCTTGTTGTCCACTCAAAAGTATATTAAAGGCATCGGAAATGGTAAGTTGCGATAATGCCGAAACAAATACCGGGGAGGCTTCTTTCACAGCGGTTTCTGCGGCACGATTGAGGTTGGTGATGAAGTCGTCACACAAAGACCCGAGACCAACGCTACGCAGGGTGCTCTCTACTTTTTGTGCTTCTGGCGGCATTAAGATCTTTACAGCGGCATTTCCCAGAAACCCATCTCTAATGGCAAGGGTTTGAATGCTTTTTTCCAATCCTTGACCCAGGGCCTGTTTTATCCCTGAAGCGGCTTCCGCATTGTTAATTCCTTCTACTCCTGGCATTCCGCCAACCGGAAGGGCTGTCAGCACATCGCAGGAGTTTAGCATTATCGAAGCGACCGCGA
>DATGNG010000056.1:0-13602 GCA_035306865.1 Sphingobacteriaceae bacterium | reverse complement strand
AGGCCACCAGTGCTTCGGCTGTCAGTGGCTTGTAAGCTGTGATATCGGAGGCCACATTCACCCCACCCGCCAGCCGGATCATTTCATCGACTTGCGTATCTTTTCCGCCTACCATCATGGAGCCGGCACCACGGGCATAGATAAACAGTACCCTGGGTTTGTCCGCAGCATGCTGAAAACCTCCCACATGCTGTAGCTCTGTATCCAACGCCTGCAGGATACTGTCCGCTTTCAGGCTCAGGTGCAAGCTGTCCGCCACCGCCCTGATCAGACTTTTACTGCCTTCCACACCAAATTCATAATCAAAAACCAAGGTTTTTACACCAGTCTGATTGAGTTGTTCCAGCGTTTCCTCTTTGAGATCGGCAGCCGTTCCGATGATCAGCGTGGGTCCCAGAGCCAACACGCCTTCTGCCGAAACACTCCGGTTGTTGCTGACTTTCGGTTTCTCCAACATCGAGACCGGGTAGGTACTGGAAACATCGACCCCCACAATCTGGTCTTCCAGTCCCAGCTCCACCAGAATCTCGGTAATGGTGCCGTTCAGCGATACGATTTTTGCTTTCTCCAGGTCAGAGGAGTGGGATTGCGGCGTCATCTGTCCACAGCCTGCGGTGAATAATAAAACTGTCACAAGGGTGCCCATCCCCAGTAAGTATTTGGAATATTTCATATCCGATGCCTTTTGATTCCAGATTTTCATGGTTATTTAGAATGTTTCTAATAATGTGCTCGTGCAAATATATGTTATTTAGACTAATTCTAAAATATATTACTAAATTAACTTGAACCAACGGTTTGATAATGAGTAAGTATAATTTTTGTTCGGATCGAAACACGTTTAGAAGCGCATAAATGTTATTTTTGATCGCAACTAACCATACCAGCACAATGAAGAAATTGTATAAGCTCTTATATTTTCAGGTGATCATTGCGATCCTGATCGGTATTGCCATCGGGCACTTCTATCCTGAAACCGGCGTGGCATTGAAACCTTTGGGTGACGGATTTATCAAAATGATCAAAATGATTATCGCGCCGCTTATTTTTTGCAGTATAGTGCTGGGGATTTCCGGCATGCAAGATGTCAAAAAGGTCGGTGCGATCGGAGGCTTCGCTATGCTGTACTTTCAGTTGAGTACCTGGGTCGCTATGGGCATTGCATTGATCGTGATCAACCTGGCCCGTCCCGGGGACGGAATGAATATGGATGTGGCCACTATTGACACTTCACAGATCAGCTCCATCATCGAAGGGGAACAACAGCAAAGGGGGATTGTACAATTTCTGCTGGATATTATTCCGGAGAATGTTTTTGCTGCTTTGGTGGACGGAAACATTTTGCAGGTATTGTTTTTTGCAGTGCTTTTCGGATTTGCCCTTTCGAAAATAGGCCGTCGGGCCGAACCCATCAAGGTAGCGATGCAATCCTTCCTGGACGGTATTTTTGTGGTGATCCGGATGATTATGAAGCTGGCTCCCCTGGGAGCAATGGGTGCTATTGGCTTTACGGTGGGCCGTTACGGTTTGGGTGTGTTGAAATCCCTGGGGATGCTTATGTTTTGGTTTTATGTGGCCTGCCTGATCTATATTTTTATTTTTCTGGGCCTGATGCTTTATAAGAACAAGATCAATATCTGGAAGTTTATCGGCTTTCTGAAAGAAGAATTGCTCATTGTGCTGGGGACTTCTTCCTCCGAATCGGTGCTGCCCAACCTGATGGAAAAACTGGAAGGGGCAGGGGTGAGCCGTCCGCTGGTCCGTTTGGTGATCCCCACCGGATATTCCTTCAATCTGGACGGGACTGCGATCTACCTGACCATGGCAGCCGTCTTTCTGGCACAGGCACTGGGGATACACATGTCTTTTGGTGATCAGTTGTTTCTGTTGTTTGTATTAACCTTTACTTCCAACGGAGCAGCGGGGGTCACCGGGAGTGGGTTTATTATTCTTGCCGCCTCCTTGCCCGTATTGGGACATATTCCCATTGAAGCCATCGCCATTATCTTCGGTATCGACCGATTCATGAGTGAGGCCAGGGCACTGACGAATATGATCGGTAATTCGGCAGCGACCGTATTGCTGGGTGTCTGGCAAAAGGAGGTGGACATGGATCAATTCAGGGAGGTGGTGCACAAAGAAGAAAAAATTCCCGCCGCTTAATCGCCCATCCTTTATACAATTTGAAAACCTTAGGTTTATTTTTAATCATCTGATTAAAACATTTGGTTAATCCAAAAAGAAGTTTTTATATTTGCTTGTGAATAAGAGAGAAGAAGCACATAATGGCAAAAAATAAAAGGACACCGATCGATACCTCTACGGAAGAGAAGATTAAAGAAGCAGCCAGGGTGGTATTTCATAGAAAAGGTTTTGCGGCAACACGTACCAGGGATATTGCCGAAGAAGCCGGGATCAATCTGGCTCTGCTCAATTATTATTTTCGCAGTAAGCAGAAATTGTTCGAACTCATTATGGTGGAAACGACGGTCGCTTTTTTTCGGACGATGGACATCGTACTGAACGAGAAAAATAGCTCCCTGGAGGAAAAAGTGGCTCATATTGTATCGAATTATATTGACCTGATCTTAAAGGAACCTGATCTGCCCATTTTTATGTTGAGTGAAATCCGCAACAATCCGGATTTGTTACTGCAGCGGCTGCCGATTGAGCAAGTTATCATGAAGTCCGTTTTTTTTCAGCAGCATCGCCAAGCCGTAGGAGAGGGTGGGATCACAGAAGCAAATCCCCTGCATTTTTTACTCAATATCCTGGGGCTTACACTTTTTCCCCTGATCGCAAGTCCTTTGTTGAAAAGGGTTGGTAATCTGAATGAAGAGGATTTTCATCAATTGATGGAAGAGCGGAAAAAGCTGATTCCCGTATGGATAAAATCAATGATGATAAACTCCGATTACAAACCCATCCTGATGGATGAATCAAAATTGAAAGAAAATGATTGACTCGTTGAAATCCAGACTATTTCTGCAGATGCTCGCAATTATTAGTTGCGGGCTATACTTTCATGGTTCCGTGCAGGCCCAAACTACATCAACACTCTCCCTGGCGAAATGTTATCAACTTGCTGAAAACAATTACCCCTTGGTCAGGCAGTTTGCGCTAATCGAGAAATCAAAGGAATATTCTATCTCCAATGTCTCAAAGGCAGTGCTGCCCCAGTTTTTCATCAGCGGGCAGGCAACTTATCAATCGGATGTCACCCAGATACCGATCACATTCCCCAATATGACCATTCCTTCGATGAGCAGGGATCAGTACAAACTATATGGGGAGGTATCCCAATCGATCACGGATCTGCTGACGCTCAGATACCAAAAGGATTTGATCAATGCAAGCATTGCGGTAGAAACACAGAAGCTGGAAGTAGAATTATATGGATTGAAGGAACGGATCAATCAAATCTATTTTGGCATCCTGCTGATAGATGCGCAGATGGCCCAGGTGGAAATCCTGAAAAAAGACATCCGGTCAGGGATAAACAAAAATCAGGTAGCTATTGACAATGGTATCGCACTGAGAAGCAGCGCCGATGTGCTTCGGGCCGAATGGTTGAAGGCTGAGCAAAGGAGCATTGAATTGAAGGCCGCACGAAAGGCATATACGGAGATGCTTTCCCTGTTTATCAATCAGTCGGTGGATCAGGAAACGATTCTGGAAAGACCCAACCCGGTTGTACAGGCCCACACGATCAACCGCCCGGAATTGAGGTGGTTTGAGGGGCAAAAGCAGGCTCTTGATGCACAAAATAGATTGATCGACACCAAAGTACAGCCCCGCTTTGGCCTTTTCCTGCAAGGAGGCTATGGCAGGCCTGCCTTGAATATGCTGAAGAATGACCCGGAGCCGTATTATATAGGGGGTGTCCGTCTGACCTGGAATCTGAGCAATTTTTATACCTATAAGCAGGAAAAGCAGTTGCTTTCCCTGAATCAGCAGACCATTGAGGTGCAAAAGGAGACATTCCTGTTCAATACCGGCCTGGTGCTTAAACAGCAAAACAATGAGATTATTAAGCTTCAGGAACTTCTGCATACAGATGAGGAAATTGTCCGTTTGCGAGAAAGCATCAGGTTGTCGGCACAGAACCAACTGGAATTTGGAGTGGCCACCACTAATGACTATCTCACTTATCTCCATGCGGTTGATCAGGCCAGGCAAAATCTCATGCTGCGTGAAATGCAATTGCTGATGGCTCAATACAGTCTGAAAGCCACCAGCGGGAATTAAAAAGCTAAGTCTAAAAATTTTAAATTATAAAGATGAAAAAATTCAAATTTATTAGGAAAACAGGGATGTCGGCTCTTTACATAGTGATCTTCGCATACCTATTGGGCATGATTTCCTGTGACAGCCTACAGAACAAATTTGACGCCTCCGGATCGTTTGAAGCCGAAGAAACTATTATAGCTGCTGAAGCACAGGGAATCCTGAAAACCTTTGACATTAGGGAAGGACAAATCCTGCAAGCAGGACAGTACATCGGATATATAGATAGTGTACAATTGCATCTGAAAAAAAAGCAATTGGAAGCCCAGGTTACCGCCCTGTCAGGCAGGAAGCCAAATATTCCAGTACAACTATCGGCCCTTCGCACGCAGTTGATGACCGTAGAAACTGAAAAAGGACGAATCAGTAATCTGTTGGCAGGTGATGCGGCCACCCCGAAACAATTGGACGATATCAATGCCCAGACTGAATTGTTAAGGAAACAGATTGAGGCGCAGGAATCATCCTTAACCATTTCGAGGGATGGTATCAACAAGGATATTCTTGTCCTGCTTTTGCAAATTGATCAATTGGAAGACCAACTGGAAAAATGCAGGTTAGTCAGTCCCATTTCTGGCACCGTACTTACCAAATATGTAAATGAAAATGAGATGGCCAGCATTGGCAAACCGCTCTATAAAATCGCTGATCTGTCCAGTATCATCCTTCGCGCTTATATCACCGGAGATCAATTATCGAGGGTCACGCTCAATCAAAAGGTACAGGTACTGACCGATGACGGAATGGATAGATACAAGGAAACGGAGGGAGTCGTGACTTGGATCAGTGACCAGGCCGAATTTACACCCAAAACAATCCAGACAAGGGACGAACGGGCAAACAAGGTATATGCCATCAAAATAAGGGTTGCCAATGACGGCACCTACAAAATAGGTATGTACGGAGAAGTTTTGTTTTCGGAAGAATAATTAATGGTAATACTGTATAAATGGTAGTACTGGAAAATATCACAAAAACCTATCTCAAAGGAACCGTCCGGGCAGTAAACGAGGTGTCGTTTGAGGTTGGAGAGGGGGAGTTGTTTGGATTGATCGGTCCTGACGGTGCGGGCAAGACAAGCATTTTCCGTATGCTGACAACTTTACTCCTTCCCGATAGTGGCACGGGGCGGATTAACGGCCTGGATGTAGTCCGGGATTATAAGGCGATTCGCCGGAAAGTAGGATATATGCCCGGGCGGTTTTCCCTGTATCCAGATCTGTCGGTCGAGGAAAATCTCCAATTCTTTGCTACGATATTCAATGCAAGTGTAAAGGAGAATTATGATCTGATCAGGGATATTTATGTGCAGCTTGAACCTTTCAAAGACCGTAGGGCAGGGAAACTGTCGGGCGGCATGAAACAGAAACTGGCTTTATGCTGCGCATTGATCCATCGGCCGGACGTATTGTTTCTGGACGAACCGACTACAGGCGTGGATGTGGTATCCAGAAGGGAATTTTGGGAGATGCTGAGACGTTTGAAACAGCAGGGAATCACTATATTGGTTTCTACGCCCTATATGGATGAAGCCACTCTTTGTGAACGGATTGCACTGATACAGAATGGCCGTATCCTGTCGATAGACACCCCCGGAAACATTATCGGTCAGTTTCCGGAAAGGCTATTTGCCATCCGCTCCGATGATATGGGCAAATTATTGTCGGATATCCGGGATCTGCCCTTCATTTCCAGTTGCCATGCTTTCGGTACTTATCATCATATTACTTTCAGGGGAGGGGATATAAGTTTGCAACAGCAACTGACCGGCCTGCTGATGGAAAAGCAACATACGAATATTGAGTGTAGATCGGTCACACCGACCATTGAAGATTGTTTTATCAGGCTCATGGAAAATTAATGCTGGAAAAATGAAGGAAACCGTCATTCATACCGAGAAACTGACAAAACGCTTTGGGGATTTTACGGCCGTCAGCGAAATCTCTTTTGAGGTTTACCGCGGAGAGATCTTCGGTTTCCTGGGAGCTAATGGCGCAGGGAAAACCACTGCCATTCGGATGCTTTGCGGGCTATCCATCCCTTCATCTGGCACAGCCAGCATTGCGGGATTTGATGTGTATAAGCAAACCGAAGCAATCAAAAAAAATATCGGTTACATGAGTCAGAAATTCTCCCTGTATGAGGATCTGACCGTTCTGGAAAATATACATTTTTTTGGAGGGATCTATGGCTTGCCTGACTGGCAACTGAAAGCCAAAAGCGAAGAGCTTATTGCGACTCTTGGTATGGAAAATGAAGTAAAAAAAAGAGTTGGTTCCCTGCCCTTGGGATGGAAGCAGAAATTGTCCTTTTCGGTAGCCATACTCCACGAACCCAGCATTGTTTTCCTTGATGAACCTACTGGAGGCGTGGATCCGGTGACCAGAAGGCAATTCTGGGACTTGATCTATGCCGCTTCGGACAGGGGCATTACCGTTTTTGTCACCACCCATTATATGGATGAAGCCGAGTACTGTAACCGGATTTCAATGATGGTGGATGGGGAGATCCGGGCCCTGGAAACACCCGCCAAACTGAAGCTACAGTATTCCGCTGCCTCGATGGATGAGGTTTTTTATGAACTGGCCAGGGGAGCCAAACGAAAATCGGATTGAAGCATGAACCAGCTTATCGCATTTGTAAAAAAAGAATTTCTCCATGTATTCCGGGACCGAAAAACACTGTTGATGTTATTTGGTCTGCCGATTGTGCAGATCATCCTTTTTGGTTTTGCCCTGAGCAATGAAATCAAAAATGCTAAAATCGCCATACTTGATCATGCCAGGGATCAGGCCTCGCAGCAGATCATCGGAAAATTGCAGGCCAGCGAACAGCTTGAGATTTATGAATCCCTCCTGAGCCATCGGCAGATAGAAGAAGCCTTCAAAGCAGGCAAAATAAAAATGGCTATTGTATTCCCGGCCAACTTCAATCAGGATCTTTTACACCAGCATGCGGCACAGGTACAGTTGATCGCCGATGCTTCCGATCCGAATACCGCCACTACCCTGACAGGCTATGCCTCACGGATCATCATGGATTATCAGGACGAACTGTTGCAGTCGCAGCGTTTGCCTTATCAGATCAATACCACGGTCAACATGGTTTATAATCCAGGACTTAAATCCGCCATCAATTTCGTGCCCGGCGTGATGTCCCTGATCCTGCTGCTGGTCTGCGTACTGATGACTTCTGTTTCCATTGTCAGAGAAAAAGAAAGCGGCACGATGGAGGTGTTACTCGTGTCGCCGTTCAATCCATTTTTGGTTATAGTTTCAAAAGCACTGCCGTATCTCGCTTTATCGCTCATCAACCTGACCGTCATTTTATTACTGAGTGTGTTTGTGTTGGGCGTGCCTGTCAATGGCAGTATTATCCTGTTATATGCCATCAGTACCCTATTTATTATTACGGCACTTTCATTGGGTTTATTGATTTCAAACAGCACTGTCTCCCAGCAATCGGCTATGCTAATCTCTCTGATGGGTATGCTGGTACCATCTATCCTGTTCACCGGTTTTATGTTTCCCCTGGAAAATATGCCATATCCCCTGCAACTGGTGTCCCATATCATTCCGGCCAAATGGTATTATACTGTTGTCAAATCCATTATGGTGAAGGGGTTGGGATTTGCTGCAGTATGGAAGGAAACCCTGATTTTAGCAGGAATGACCCTGGCCCTGCTGGTGTTTAATATCAGGAAGTTTAAAACAAGACTGGAATGATGCGATAAGAATAATGATGCGATGAGAATATTGAGGTTTTTATTACAAAAAGAATTCAGGCAGATATTTCGCAATAAGGCGCTGTTGCCCCTGTTGTTTGTCGCACCGATGATGCAATTGCTCATCCTTCCCCTGGCAGCGGACTATGAAGTAAAGAATATCAATATAAGCATTGTGGATCATGACCACTCCAGCTATTCCCGGCAATTGGTGTCAAAAATAACCGCTTCTGGATATTTCAGACTGACAGACTATCACAGCAGTTTTGATGATGCTTTTATTGAAATTGAAAGCGACCGCTCCGATCTGATCCTGGAGATACCCGAAGGTTTTGAACGCAGGCTGATCCGCGAAGATGAGCAGACACTTTTTATAGCCATCAATGCGATCAACGGGGTGAAGGCCAATCTGGGCGGGGAGTATCTGGGCCGGATCATTGGTGATTACAACAGGACGGTTCGTCTGGAATGGATGCAGATGCCTAAATTCAATCTTTTTCCCACGATAGAGATCACTGTATCCAACTGGTTCAATCCGACAATGAATTATCAGTTTTATATGGTTCCCGGTATCCTGGCCTTACTTGTGACTATGATCGGGGCCTATATGTGCGCGCTCAATATTGTGAAGGAGAAAGAGGTCGGCACAATCGAGCAGATCAACGTGACACCCATCAAAAAGTATCAGTTTATCCTGGGCAAGCTCATCCCTTTCTGGATTATCGGCATGTTGTTATTTAGTGTAGGGCTGTTTGGTATCGGTGGTCTGGTCTATGGCATTGTTCCGGTAGGCAGTCTGCTGCTGCTGTATGTATTTCTTGCTATTTACTTAATCGCAGTGTTGGGTCTGGGCCTGCTAATCTCCACTTATTCTGAAACGCAGCAACAGGCCATGTCGGTGGCTTTTTTCTTTATGATGGTGTTTGTCCTGATGAGCGGTTTGTTTACTTCGATCGACAGTATGCCGGGCTGGGCATATGTGATCGCCCAATTGAGCCCGATCACTTATTTTATAGAAGTCATGCGGATGATCGTGCTTAAAGGCAGCGGTTTTGCTGATATACAGCTCCATTTTACAATCATGATAGGTTTTGCGATATTTTTTAACGGCTGGGCAATATTGAACTATAGAAAAACGAGCTAATAGTCCGTGTCAGTAAATTTGGAGAAGCAATCTCCTCGCAATAATGGGGAACTATCGCCAACTAACCGATCAACCTTAAAGTAGCTGCCCGGTCATTTTCCATCTGGGCAATCATCTCATCCACCGTAGCAAATCGCTGGTCCGGGCGGATGAAGTGAAGAAACTCCACCCGGAGGGTCTGTCCATACAGATCCCCGCTAAAATCAAAAAGATTCACTTCTATACTGCGGCCCATGCCATCCACAGTAGGTCGGTTGCCGATATATCCCATGCCTTTATAGATCTCCTGTTGCCGGGGTGGTTCATAGGTACCGGTTTCGATTTCTCCGGAATGTACTACCGTAGCCCTTACCGCATAAATCCCATAGGCCGGGATCAGTTTGTGCGATTCATATACCTGCAAATTGGCCGTCGGAAAACCGATTTCCCTGCCCAATTGATTGCCCCTGATCACCTTCCCGGTCAACTGAAAAGGATAACCCAAGTATAAATTGGCCGTATCCATATCCCCTTTGATCAGCGCTTCCCGGATCCTGGTGGAGGAAACCCCCACATCATTGATATCCTGTTCCGGAATCTGTTCTACTTTATAGCCATAAATTTTGGAAAATTCTGCAAGTTCCTTCATCGTACCTAAACGATCCTTTCCAAAACGATGATCGTAACCGATAACCAAGATTTTAGTGCCAATTTTTCCCACCAATACATCCCGGATATAGCTTTCGGGACTCTGATTGGAAAAATCACGTGTAAATGGGGTAATAATTAGATGGTCAATTCCTGCTTTTTCCAGTAAATCCATCTTTTCATGCAAGTCGCTGATGAGCCGCAGACTGTCGTCCTCCGGGTGCAGGATCATGCGTGGATGGGGGAAAAATGTCAGCAGGACGGTTTCTCCATGGATCGCCCTGGCCTTTTCCCGAAGGGTACTCAGAATTTTCTGATGTCCTATATGCACACCATCGAAAGTACCGATAGTAACCACCGCTCTTTCCAGCGGAATAAAGTCTTCCAGGCTCCTATAAATTTTCATCGTTTGCTCCTTTGATTTCCCGTACCAATTCTTCTATCTGCCAAGCTTTCTCCACCCTAAATGCTCCACTTCCTGTCCTCCTCAGCGCACTTAGATGCCCCCCACAACCCAGCTTTTGCCCCAGATCATGTGCCAGAGAACGAATGTAGGTGCCTTTACTGCAACGGACCCGGAAAGTCACTTCCGGGAGCCGGACCTCTACAATCTCAAATTGGTAGATATGCACCGGGCGAGGGGCCAAAATAACCGTTTCGCCCCGCCGGGCCTTTTCATAAACACGTTCACCCTTTTGTTTGATCGCCGAATGCGCCGGAGGCAACTGCTCGATTTGCCCCACAAAGGTAGCAGCAGCAGCATGAATAACCTCTTCGGTCACTCCATTCAAATCAAAACGGGCGTCGATTTCTGTCTCCAGATCAAAGGAAGGGGTGGTTGCCCCCAGCGTAATCGTGCCCGTGTATTCCTTTTCTTCCGCTTGGTATTGGTCAATTTTTTTTGTGAACTTCCCCGTACAAACAATTAATAAACCGGTAGCCAGCGGATCCAATGTCCCCGCGTGCCCCACCTTCAGTTTGGCCGGCCGGATCGCATATCGAATTTTATTGACCACATCAAAGCTTGTCCAGCCCAGAGGTTTGTCCACTAAAAGCACTTCCCCAGCGGCAAAGTCAAATTTCTTTTTATTTTCTTGTTCAGACATGGATGAGTTTAGATGATCTGTAAGCTCTGCCCGGACAACAGCATGAAAATAATCATTCCACCTATTATTATCCGATACCAGCCAAAAGCCCGGAACCCGTATTTGGAGACGACTCCTATAAAAAACTTAATTGCCAAAATTGCGACCACAAAACCAATCACATTTCCCAATATCAACTGATTGATTTCGGTATTGGTCAATTGGTGGCCATCGTCCAGATAATCTTTGAGTTTGAGTACTGTAGCCCCAAACATCATGGGAATGGCGAGAAAAAATGAAAACTCAGCCGCTGCTTTCCGGGTCAGCCCCTGGGTCATTCCCCCCACAATCGTACTTGCAGAACGCGAAGTGCCAGGGATCATTGCCAGACATTGGAACAACCCGATTTTCAGGGCCTGTGCATAGGTGATATTGTCCGAATCATCCTCCACCGGTTTATTGAACCAACGGTCCACGAACAGCAGCACGATCCCCCCAAGCACCAGTGTGATACCCACCGTCAAAGGACTTTCCAGCATTCCGTCAATCTCATCACTGAAAGCGAAGCCGATAATCGCAGCCGGTACCGCAGCCACAAACAATTTATAATAAAAATCCAGCGACCTGAAAAAACGCTTATAATACAACACCAATACCGAGAGGATGGTGCCCAATTGGATTGCGATGGTAAATAATTTGACAAAAGGCGTAGGTTCCACCCCCATTAGGGCGGTGGCGATAATCATGTGCCCTGTAGAAGACACCGGTAAAAACTCCGTCAGGCCCTCTATGATGGCCAGCACAATAACTTCAATGATTGTCATATTGCCCCGGTGCTTTATTTTTCTTTACCCGGCGCATTACCAGGCTTGCTGCCCGGCTTGATCAATATGGCCACTACACCCAGAGCAAAGCCCAGAACCACTACCAATGGTGCCAGGGTAATTTTTGTAAAGCTGTAAATATCCGTCGTGCCCATCATCAGGAAAAACCCGATGGCAACAACCGCAATACTGGCAATCAGCAATTGATAATTCCGCTTTCCGAATACAAATCCAGCAGTTCGATTTGATTTTTCTTTTTTATCCAATGACATGGCTTTACCTATATAATTCGTTAGACCTCAATTTTAAATATTTGCTGACCGCAAAATAAGTGCTCAATAAAGATATCAGTACCCCCAGCACGATTACCCCCAAAAATACCAAACTAAATTCGCTCCAGTCCTTTAGATAGACCAATTCTGGAATCTCCCGCTGAGCCAGATAAAGTGTAGCAACCAGTAGCCCAATAGCAATTATTGCACCCACCAACCCGTGAAGCATTCCATAATTCAAAAATGGTTTGCGAATAAAACCCTGGGTCGCACCCACCAACTGCATGCTTTTAATAATAAAGCGTTGCGAATAAATCGCAAGCCGGATAGTATTGTTGATCAGGGCGATGGCGATAACCAGCAAAATCAGTGCAAAAGCCAGGATGACCAGCCCGATAATCCGGATGTTCTGGTTGATCAATTCGATCAGGGATTCCTGATAAACTACTTCGTTCACCTGTCTGTCAGCCGTTATTTTTCCGATAAATGCCGCCACACTGTCCGTATTGGCATAATTAGCGTGAAGATAAATATCGATGGAGGCCGAAAGGGGATTGTGTCCGAGGAAACTCACAAAATCCTCCCCCAGTTCCTCGCTGAGTTTGGCAGCGGCCGAATCTTTGGAAATATATTCGGATCTCAATACCGCAGCATCACCGTCCACCCGCTTTTGAAAGGCCAGCACATTACTTTCCTGAACATTCTCGTTCATGATGATGTTGAGGACAATATTTTCCTTGACATATTGTGACAGATTTTTGGCATGGATCAGGATCAGGCCCAACAGACCGGTCATCAGCAATACCAGGGCAATACTGATCACCGTAGAGACATAGACCGATTTTGTTTTCTTTGAAGACGTACTTGCTTCATAAACTTCCATACACACAAGGATTGATGATGCGAAAGTAATGAATTTTGGGCAAAATTTTAATAAAATACAATTTTAGCTTGCTTTCCTCCCCAATCAGCCCGGATCCATGCGATTTATAGACCAATTACCTAATATTTAATATTTGTATTTTTGATTTGTAAAGTGTAAATTTACATTTTACAATATCAGTATGATAAAAAGCTTCAAGCATAAGGGATTACGACTATTGTGGGAGGAAGGGAAAACCAGTAAGCTTCCTGCCGAACAAATTTCTCGTATTGAACGTATGCTTGAAGTAATTGATAGTGCCACGGACGTTCCGGATGACTTTGGAGCATTTCCGAATTGGAATATCCATAAATTACATGGTGACCTGAATGACTACTGGAGTGTCAAAGTCAATAGAAACTACCGTATTATCTTTCGGTTTGACGGGCAGTATGCATACGATATTGATTATGTAGATTATCACTAAGACTACTGAGGAGGTTTATAAAATGAAACGAAAAATGCGCATGATCCATCCCGGCGAGTTGTTGCGGGAAGAAATTATACATGCTTACGAATTGAAAGTCGGAGAAGCAGCAAAGTTGTTGGGGATTTCCCGACAGATGCTGAACAACATTATCCATGAGAAATCAGAGATCACACCGGATATGGCTTATCGTATTGCGCTGGTATTTGGAGGTACTGCCGAGATATGGGCAAACTTGCAGACCAAATATAATCTGCATCTGGCGGCAGAACGAGCCAAAGGCTTCAAGC
>DATGNG010000055.1:0-7874 GCA_035306865.1 Sphingobacteriaceae bacterium | reverse complement strand
TGATAATGATCTGTCTGTGTCATGGAAAGATGACAGGACCGCCATCATAAAACTGAGAAAACGAAAATCTCTCGCCGCTATCAGGGAGGCTGTTTTCAAAATTGAAAGTGTCCACACTGTTCAACCATTACATAAATTGGAAAGTGGCTTAGTCGAATTCTCCCATCCGAATTTCCATGTGCAACCAGTGGCTAACCAGACCATCCCGAATGATACTTATTTCAATATCAGCGGAGGGCCGGGACATGAGGGCTATTTTTGCGAGCATGCCATCGGCTTTAACACCTACGAACTGGTATTGAATCCCTCCGGATCTACGGCCGGGCCGTTTGTACTGGAGCTCCTGTCCTATCCCGGAGGAGCCGTGCTGTATAATCAGCAAGTAAATCTTGCGACAGGCATACTGCCCTTTACGGCCGATGTGGGGACTTATACTTTGCGGGCCAGGGGCTTACATCCCTGTGGGCCGGATGACTGGAAAAGTGAGCTGGTGCAGTTTGTGCATTGCAGTGAACCGTGAAGTATTACGGAGAGATGATGGACTAAAACCGATAGTTTGCCCACTGATTGCCCCCCCTGATTTCACTTTCAAAAAATCTTGATTTCAATAATTTTGGACGATCCGCCCAAATACAATACATTTGTGGTGGTGGCTCGCTGATTTCGCTTCTGGGCTTCGATTTAGCAATAATAAACATTTATAAATTATGCTTTCAACTCATTTCAAGCTGGTTTCTTTAATCCTTTTATTTATGACAGTTTCTACCCGGATGGATGCGCAGGCACAATCCTCGATTTCTTTTGATGTTTCTTTTTCTGAACCCCAGGCCCATTATGCAGACGTGAAAATGACGGTCAAAGGGGTCGAGCGGGATTATATCGACCTGAAAATGCCGGTTTGGACGCCAGGTTCGTATCTGGTGAGGGAATATGCACGGCATGTGGAAAGTGCAGCAGCCGTTGATGGGGAGGGCCGGGCGCTGGAAGTCAGAAAAATCAACAAAAATACCTGGCGGGTTTTTTCCGGAAACCGCAGCGAAATCCAGTTTAGCTACCGCTTGTATGGCTTTGAAGTATCTGTAAGAACAAATTACATCGATGACTCGCACGCCTTTTTATCTCCGGCAGGCACCTTTTTGTTTGTGGACGGAATGCTGGATCACCCTGCGACCGTGACCATACATCCACACGCCAACTGGTCCAAGGTTTCCACCGGACTGGATCTGGTAGAGGGAAAGGAGTTTACCTACTACGCACCCGACTTCGATATTTTATTTGATTCACCGATCGAGGTGGGCAATCAGGATGTGTTCACCTTTGAAGCCAGCGGAGTCCTGCATGAAGTGGCTATGGTGGGTGGGGGAGATTACGATCCGGAACGATTAAAACAAGATTTCACCATCCTGATAGAGGAATGTACCCGTATATTTGGAGTCAATCCCAACAAACGTTATGTATTTATCGTGCATCATTTCAAATCCGGAGGTGGCGGGTTGGAGCATCTCAACTCTACCGTCTTGGGAGCCAGCCGCACTGCTTACACCAACCCCCGGCTCTATTCCAATTTCCTGGGACTGGTCGCACATGAGTATTTCCACTTGTGGTTTGTAAAACGGCTCCGGCCAATCGAGCTGGGACCATTCAATTATGAGGAAGAAAACTACACCACCGCCCTATGGATCATGGAAGGCTTTACTTCATATTATGACAATCTGATCCTGCGCCGTACAGGCCTCGTGGATGAGCGGGCCTACCTGCAATTGCTGACTATTGATTTTGATGCGGTGGAAAATAAGCCGGGCAACCAGGTGCAGCCGGTGGCACTGGCCAGTCAGGATACCTGGATCAAGTATTATCGCCCGGACGAGAACTCTGGCAACTCCAGCATTTCCTATTATAATAAAGGTGCTTTACTGGCGATGTTGATGGATGTGAAAATCATTGCCGAAACTCAGGGAAAACACAATTTTGATGATGTGTTGAGGGCCGCTTACCAGGAGTTTTATGTGGAAAAACAGAGAGGATTTACAGAAAATGAATTGGAGGCATTGGTCGAAAAGGTGACGGGGATTTCGGTAGCGGAGATTTTCCGCATGGCCCATACCGTGGAAAGCATTGATTATAACAAGTACCTGAATACGGTTGGCTTTTCCCTTATCGATCAATCAGAAAATCTGGACCTACCGGCACTCGGAGCCAATACCAGCCTGCAAAACGGGCGGGTTATGGTGACTTCAGTCCTCCGCGGATCTGCAGCCTGGGATGGAGGACTCAATGTCAGGGATGAGGTGATCAGCATCAATGGCGAACGTCTGGACATAGCCGGCAGGGATTTGAATTCGCTGATCCAGCGCAATCATAGTTCCGGCGATGAAATCAAGGTTTTGATTTCCAGGGACGGATTGATCCGGGAATTGGTACTGAAATTGAAAAAAGATAGCAACAGCAGCTTTTCGATCCAGCGATCTCTTGATGCCACTGCAGAACAAACCCGTTTGGGTGATATCTGGTTGAGTGCCGGCCGGTAAAAAACTTCATGTTCTCAGCATGCCCTATTCACGAAAAACACAAATCCCCAAATTTCGATGAAAATGGGGATTTGTGTTTTAGAGAGAGAGACTATCCCTGAAAAAGCGTCTGGAGCGCCTCCAGACTGCCTTCTCAAAAAGCAAACCGGATGGACAGCCCAAACCCATCGAACTTCAAGCCCGGATTAGGAGAAAGTTCAAGCATGGGCTTCCAATCCAATGAAATATTGATAGGCGCCGTAGGGATTTTAAAATCCAATCCCAACACCCCATCCAGACTGAATGCTACCGAAGTGACGTCCTCCACTTTGTTATTGTAGAATCCCAGACCTCCACCGGCACCATAATACCAGAGCAAGCCTTCATAATCGGCTACCTCAATCTGGTCATGGATTTCATACAAACCAACAACCTTCAAAACACTCCAATTCCGGTTGCCCTGAAAATTGAGAATGCCATCAACGGCGTGGTTGCTATTCAAAAAATGCTTGTATGTAATCCCATTGGCCACTCCAAAACGGCCCCCAATGGCACGACTGTAATGTTCATTCCGCTCCTGCGAAAATGAAACAAGGCTCAGGGACATGAGCACCAACAAAGCAATTACTGTTCTTGTAAAGGGTAATATTCTTGACATATTCTGAAAATTAAAGTGCATAAACTATACTCTGCAATCATCAATCAAAACAGATGCCAAGGGCGCGAAATATTAAAAAATAATAGGGCTGTGCTCTTGCAGATCTCCAAAAAATCGTATATTAGTCGAATAGAACCTTATAAACCTTAAAATTATTGATGATGAGTGACAATACAAGAATCTTCGACTTATTGACCAATTACAAAAAGAAATTTGCCAAACCCATTATGGTGGCCGGTAAACGTCAGGGAGTATGGAAGAATTTTTCCACCGAAGAATTTTCAGCCATGGTCGATCAGCTCAGCCGGGGCCTGGTCCGCCATGAAAATATAGCCAAATCCGATCGGGTGGGTTTGATGTCGGGCAACCGTCCGGAATGGAATATCTGTGACTTTGCGGTCAATCAGTTGGGGGCTGCGCTCGTACCGCTCTACCCTACTTTGGCAGACCAGGATTTGATCCATATTCTACAGGACTCGGGGGTCAAAGTCGTTTTTGTGAGCAATGCCGACCTTTACACGAAGGTCAAAAATGCACTGGAGAAAAATAATCTGTCCATTCCTGTGTATTCCTTTGATGAGGTGGAAGGCGTAAACTCATGGAATCAACTGATGGAAATTGGGAAGAATGCGACTGATATTGACCTGCAACCCTATCATGATGCTGTGGAAGAAGATGACCTGTTTACCTTGATTTATACTTCAGGGACTACGGGTAAGCCAAAGGGGGTACATCTCTCGCACGGAAATGTGATGAGCAATGTCAATGATTGCCAGACTTTGTTGCCGAGTTATTATAAAAAAGCACTCAGCTTCCTGCCCCTCAGCCATATTTTTGAGCGAATGGTGGTTTACCTGTATATGTCGCGGGGGATCGAAATTCATTATGCCGAAAGTCTGGATACCATTGTGGCAGACATCAATGATGTGAAGCCGGATGGTTTTACCACGGTGCCAAGGGTGCTGGAAAAGGTCTATGATAGTATTATGGCCAAAGGAAAGCAATTGACGGGGATCAAAAAGGCCCTGTTCTTTTGGGCCGTGGAGCTGGGCCATAAATTCCAGGAGCCGGAAAAGAACAGTGGATGGTACAATTTGAGGTTGGGAATCGCCCGCAAACTGATTTTCAGTAAATGGCAGGCGGCCCTGGGCGGGAATATCAAGGTGATCATCTCCGGCGGGGCAGCTTTGCAGCCCCGCCTGGCCAGGATCTTTTGGGCGGCGGGGATTCCGGTGCTGGAAGGTTACGGGCTGACAGAAACATCACCAGTGATTGCGGTGAATTCGCTGGAGCCTGGAGGTCTGCATTTCGGATCGGTCGGTAAGGTGATCAAGAGTGTGGAAGTCAAGATCGCCCCTGACGGGGAAATCCTTTGTAAAGGGCCCAACGTGACCCAAGGTTATTATAAAAATCCGGAAGCCACCGCGGAGCTTATCGATGCAGATGGATATCTGCACACCGGCGATATAGGTGAGTTGACTCCAGAAGGTTACCTGCGGATAACCGACCGGAAGAAGGAGATTTTCAAAACTGCCGGCGGAAAATACGTGGCTCCGCAGGTGCTGGAAAATAAGTTTATGGAATCCACCTTTATCGCCCAGGTGATGGTGGTAGGTGAAAACCAACGATTCCCCGGCGCCCTGATTGTACCTGCATTTGATGTGCTGGAAAACTGGTGTAAAATCAAAGAAATTGAGTTTGGCTCCAAGGCCACGATCATTTCTAATCCTGCTGTATTCGACAAGTTCCAGCGGGAGATTGATCGTCTCAATGAAGGTTTTGGCCAGTGGGAAAAAGTCAAAAAATTTGTGTTGTTGCCCAAAGAATGGACGATTGACGGCGGCGAACTGACGCCCAAACTCAGTCTGAAACGAAAAGCAATCATGGCACGGCACCAGTCTGAAATTGAGAGTATTTACCAGAGTTGATAAAGGGTTGATTAATTGAGAAAAATATTCACCAAGCGGTTTTATGGGGAAGTCCTGGACTTGCTGTTGCTGAGCGCGAAAGGATTTTCAGCCGATAAAGCCATGAAAATGAGTGCCTCTCTGGCCTATTATGCGATTTTTTCCATTGCCCCGCTCCTGCTCATTATTATCTGGCTGGTAGGTTTTCTGTTTGGCGAGTATGTCGAGGGTCAACAAGGCGTCCAGACCGAGGTTTTTGAAGAGTTTGCTGCTCTTTTCGGCACCGAGGTAGCCCAGCAGATCCAACAGGTGATCCAGAAAATCAGCGTGTCCAACAAATCGGGCTTGGGAATTGCCATAGGCATCATCACCCTGATCATCGGATCGACCACCATCTTTATGGAAATCCAGGATTCAATCAACACTATCTGGAAAGTCAAGGCCAAACCCCAAAAAGGCTGGCTCAAAATGATTCTCAACCGTGCCCTGTCATTTTCAATGGTGGTCGGTCTCGGCTTTTTGTTGATCACTTCCCTGATCCTCAATGGCATTATAGGGGCATTGAGCTCCTACATCAACAAATACCTGCCCGATATTTCGGTTTATGTCATGGGTTGGGTGAATGTAGGTATTACCTTTATAATTATTACGGTTCTATTTGGGACAATCTTCAGCGCTTTACCAGATGCCCGGATGCGATTCCGGGATGTCCTGGGGGGATCACTGTTCACAGGCATGCTGTTTATGTTGGGACGTTTTCTCATCTCTATCTATATGCAGTTTGCCGCCCCGGCTTCGGCATACGGAGCCGCAGGGTCATTGATTGTATTGCTTCTTTGGGTTTATTATTCCGCCGCGATTCTCTATTTTGGCGCAGAATTCACGAAAATCTATGCAGAAAAATATGGAAACGGCATCAGGCCCTCTTCCTATGCGGTTCGTGTCGTACAGCAGGAAATCGAAAAACAATAATTTTACGTGGCATTAGTTTAAAAAATTTGTAGGTTTGGCATACTAACGAACAAAATCTAAATTCGTAGAACTAACAAAATCTAAATTTTTTTTAAACGTTTTATTAAAATGCTATATAAAAAATCGATTTCCAGCCTGATTGCTGAAGCTGAAGAAAGTGGAGAAGGTACGCTCAAACGGACCCTGACAAGTAGTGGTTTGGTCGCCCTGGGGATAGGTGCTATTATTGGCGCAGGTCTCTTTTCCCTTACCGGAATTGCCGCTGCTGAAAATGCGGGGCCGGCGGTGACTTTATCTTTTATTATTGCAGCGGTTGGTTGTGCTTTTGCAGGTCTGTGCTATGCCGAATTTGCAGCTATGATCCCCGTTGCAGGGTCGGCTTATACCTATTCCTATGCAACTATGGGCGAATTTATGGCCTGGATCATTGGTTGGGATCTGGTATTGGAATATGCGTTGGCTGCCGCAACGGTGGCGGCGAGCTGGTCCCAGTATTTCAATCAGTTTTTATTGGAATTTGGCATAAATCTCCCTCCAGAATACCTCTATGGTCCATGGGAAGGAGGAATTGTAAACCTTCCCGCCATCTTCATCGTCTGTGTTTTATCCTTACTGTTGGTACGGGGGACGCAGGAATCTTCATTTGTCAACAATATTCTGGTCGTAGTCAAGGTGGCCGTAGTATTGATATTCATCGCCTTGGGCTGGAGTTTTATCAACCCGGCCAACCACGATCCATTTATCCCTGCCAATGAGGGCGAACAAATGCTCAGAACCGGTCAGTTGGGTTTCTTTGAATTCTTTAAAAGTGATTATTTTGGTGAATTTGGGATTAGTGGAATCATGCGCGGAGCAGGTGTAGTGTTCTTTGCATTTATAGGTTTTGATGCGGTGAGTACAGCGGCTCAGGAAGCCAAAAATCCTCAAAAAGGGATGCCGATCGGTATCATTGGATCTTTGATAGTCTGTACCATTCTATATGTATTATTTGCTTACGTGCTGACTGGTCTGGAACACTACACCATGTTTGCAGGTGATGCAAAACCTGTAGCGACTGCCTTTGCCAAGACGGGTTATACCTTTTTGAATACCGCCCTGATCATTGCTATTCTGACTGGCTATACTTCAGTGATTCTGGTGATGCTGCTGGGTCAAAGCCGTGTGTTTTATACAATGAGTAAAGACGGCTTGCTGCCCAAAATATTCTCGGATCTTTCCAAAAAGCAGACTCCATGGAAAACCAATCTTATTTTTATGGTATTTGTGAGTGTGTTTGCCGGATTTGTACCCGTATCAGACCTGGGTCACATGGTGAGTATTGGAACTTTGTTTGCCTTTACCCTGGTGTGTATAGGAATCATTGTGCTACGCAGAACCAATCCGGATACACCCAGACCGTTCAGAGCTCCTTTAGTGCCTCTGATCCCAATTTTGGGCATTGTAGTTTGTGTGGCCATGATGGCTTCACTACCTATTGAAAGCTGGGAGCGATTGGCGATTTGGATGGCTGCAGGTATAGGCTTGTACTTTATTTATGGCAAGAAACACTCTAAAATTCGTAAAGCCGTAGAAGCTGAGCAATCAAAGGAATAAAAGAAAATAAAAGCAGGAAAAGCGGTGTCCTGCAAAAACACAGGCACCTATTATCGCCCAAAACAAAATCCGGGAAATGAACTTATTTCCCGGATTTTGTTTTGGGGAAAAATGGAATAGATTATTACCCTAAAGCCACTTCGATCAATTCCCCATAAAAATCGGTTTCGGTCATTCCGGCGGCCCGGACCTGCTGAGGGATAAAGCTTTGACCGGTCTGTCCGGGGATTGTATTGA
>DATGNG010000054.1:0-3824 GCA_035306865.1 Sphingobacteriaceae bacterium | reverse complement strand
AATCGCCGCAAAACCTTTGAAGTGATTCATCTGCTGCATGAATACGATATCAAAGTCAAAGGAATAGGGGTAGGGGACGTGTCCCAGCGTGATTTATTGAAGGAGCTTGTTTTTAGAATTTTAGTAAATTGAAAAGAGATAGTAGTTTGAAATGAGAAACAACGTTATTTGGATTTTTGTGGCGGCACTGGGTATGCTACAGCTGTGCATATTGCCACAACCATCACAAGCACAGGGAGGCCGGGCCAATTATACCATAGTGCAGGCCGGGGGAATGTTTGGTGTACAGACTTCTCGTGGAAAGCCACTCAATGGTTACCAGTTTCAGTTTGTTTTTGGAAAAAACTACGCTGACCGTACTTTTGCAGGTTTTGGAATTGGAAATGATGTGTATCGGGGCCAGACAACGATAAGCGATGGCAATAAAACAATCAGCCAAATCAATACCCTTCCGATTTTTGCGGATTTCAGACAAGTGATTGCACCGGTTTCCATTATGGGAAAGTTGGGATTGATGGCCAATGCAGGATACGCCCCAGGCCTGGGTGGCAGTTACTACAGGGGATTTTTGGGCAAATTCGGGTTCACCTATTCCCATTTACTGATAGACGATTCGGACTTGCTGTTTTCACTTGGGTATGGCGTGCAGCAATTTAACAGCCGCTTTGTCCAAACAGGCTTTTTCCAGCATCAGATTTTCCTGACTGTGGGGCTGTTTGTGTTCTAACAGAAAGCTATTTGCGGAAAGCTTTTCACGCTAAGCTTTTTTTGAAAGCTTTTTATTGGCCCAATAGTTCCGCTCTTTGCTGTTTTACCGCTTCGCTGCTGATGTATTCATCGTAACTCATCAATTTGTCGATCGTTCCGTTTGGAGTCAACTCTATGATACGGTTGGCTACGGTTTGGGTCAATTCGTGGTCACGCGAAGTAAACAGAATCGTTCCTTTAAAATCAAGCATACCGTTGTTAAGTGCTGTGATCGACTCCAGATCCAGGTGGTTGGTCGGCTCGTCAAACAACAATAAATTAGCCTGCTGCAGCATCATCCTGGAAAACATACAGCGCATTTTTTCTCCTCCGGACAATACAGAACATTTTTTCAGCACTTCTTCACCGGAAAAGAGCATTTTGCCCAGGAATCCCCGAATAAATTGCTCGTCTTTTTCCACTTCGGAATATTCCCTGAGCCAATCGACCAGGTTCTCATTTTTCCCCTCAAAGAAACTGCTGTTGTCCATGGGAATATCAGCGATATTTATGGTCACCCCAAATTTGAAGCTACCTCCGTATTCTGTGGTTCGACCAGCAATTACATCATAAAATGCCGTTGTCGCCAAGCTGTTTTGTGATAATACGGCAATTTTGTCTCCCTTATTAACCATAAAACTAACCTTGTCAAACAATTTTTCCCCATGCAGTGAGGCGGAAAGGTTTTCTACCTGGAGAATCTGATCGCCGGCCTCCCTGCCCATATTGTTGAACATGATGGCCGGATATTTACGGCTTGAGGGCTTAATATCCTCCAAATTGATCTTTTCCAGTGCTTTTTTACGACTGGTAGCCTGCTTGGATTTGGAAGCATTGGCACTGAATCGCCTGATAAACTCCTGCAACTCCTTGACCTTGTCTTCCATCTTTTTATTCTGGTCGGCTCTTTGTTTTGTTGCCAATTGACTGGATTCGTACCAGAATGTATAATTTCCGGTATAAATCGTCATCTTCCCAAAATCTATATCGACCACATGGGTACAAACTGCATCAAGGAAGTGCCTGTCGTGGGAAACGACCAGCACAATCGCCTCATATCCGGCCAGAAAGTCTTCCAACCAAGCGATAGTATCAATATCCAGATCGTTGGTGGGCTCGTCCAGTAAGAGTATGTCCGGGTTCCCAAATAGCGCCTGGGCAAGTAGGACACGAACCTTTTGGTTTCCGTCCAATTCCTTTACGAATTTATAATGGTATTCCTCCCCAATTCCCAGGTTGCTCAGAAGGGTGGCAGCATCACTTTCAGCATTCCAACCGTCCATTTCGGCAAACAGACTTTCCAATTCTCCCGCCCGCTCTCCATCGGCATCACTGAAATCTTCTTTGGCGTAGATAGTGTCTTTCTCCTTCATGATATCATAAAGTTCCTTATGGCCCATCATGACGGTCTCCAGTACCGAAAACTCGTCGAAAGCATAGTGGTCTTGTTTGAGTACAGCCATACGCTCTCCCGGAGTGAAACTCACCGAACCTGTGGTAGGATCTACATCACCTGAGATGATTTTGAGGAAAGTGGACTTTCCGGCACCATTGGCACCGATCACCCCATAACAGTTTCCTGCAGTGAACTTTAGGTTGACATCTTCAAATAGTACACGCTTTCCGTACCGGAGCGAGAGATTGGATACATTTATCATGGGTGCAAAGATAAGGTTTATCTGCGAATATTTTGACCGTCGCGGAGTACGCTGGGGTCAAGCAAATTTTTCTGGGAGCTTTATCAGATAGTCAAAATCGGTTTTGCCCGGATTGGTGTTTTAGCGAAAACACTAATCCCCATATTCATGCAATTTTGGGGATTTCAATTTCCGAGGAATGAATGCATTTCCCGGAAGTTTGTTTTTGCAAATACGTTAATATGGGTTCTAATGGTAAAAAAAAAACGCCTCAAAAAAATCTTGAGGCGCCCTTTTCAATTTTTTCAACTCTTCAATATTCATCTTCATTAAAGAAGAAGTCGTCCTTGGTCGGATAGTCCGGCCAGATCTCCTCTATGTTTTCATATGGTTCCCCATCATCTTCAAGCGCCTGGAGATTTTCTATCACCTCTACAGGTGCACCCGAACGGATTGCATAGTCAATCAATTCATCTTTGGTTGCCGGCCATGGCGCATCTTCCAGGTGCGAAGCTAATTCTAATGTCCAATACATAACACAAAAATTAAGTCATTCAATTTTGCGCAAAAATATAACATTTTTTCAATGTTTTTAAAATAAAATCAAAACAATTTTTATTTTATATTTTTTCGAAGTCAGAACCCTTTTCTTTTAGGGCATCAAGGCGGGGGGAAACGCGTTTTACGTCGGTATTTGCATAGTCATCTTCGATCAGGCCATCCCGCATTCTAACGATCCGGTGGGCGTGCTGGGCTATGTCTTCTTCGTGGGTTACCAAAATGATGGTGTTTCCTTTGGAGTGGATTTCTTCCAATAAGCCCATTATTTCAATGGAGGTTTTGGTATCCAGGTTTCCGGTGGGCTCATCCGCCAAAATTATTGACGGATCGTTGATCAAGGCGCGGGCAACGGCTACCCGTTGTCTCTGACCTCCGGAGAGCTCGTTCGGTTTATGATCTACACGATTGCCCAGTCCCACACTTTCCAGCACGGTTTGAGCTTTCTCATCCCTTTGTCTTTTGCTGTACCCGGCATATACCAGGGGGAGAGCAACATTGTCCAGGGAGGTAGAACGTGGCAATAGGTTGAACGTTTGGAATACAAAGCCGATTTCTTTGTTTCTTACAGCCGCCAGATCATTTTCCGACATTTCGCTTACATTGATGCCATTGAGGATATATTCTCCTCGGGTAGGCGTATCCAGGCAACCCAAAATATTCATCAGGGTCGATTTCCCAGAACCAGATGGCCCCATTAATGCTACAAATTCGCCCTTATTAATATCCAATGAGACGGATTTGAGTGCATGGATGGTTTCTGCGCCAATTACATATTTTCTGCCTATATCTCTGATTTTGATGAGTGGCTCTTTCGACATATAGTATTCCTTTGTTTAATGTTATAGACTCCTTCCGCCAATAATTGTTACAATTTGCTCC
>DATGNG010000053.1:0-2159 GCA_035306865.1 Sphingobacteriaceae bacterium | reverse complement strand
TGAACTGATTTTACATGTTCCGGATTGCCCGCCAGCGTTTCATTGGCCAATACCGCAAAAAGCACCGCCTCTTTGGCATCTGGCTCAATACCAAGCACCCCAAATGACTGAATCGTAAGATCACTTTCTCCTAATTTCCCCTTGATGTGCCCCATTAACAGGGGGTTGGAAAACCCTCCACCGCTGGCATACACACCAAGCCGTTTACTTCCCGGCAGCTTTCCAACAATGTGCCTGATTGCCTCGGCTATACTGCTGCCTGAAAATGCACATAGCGTGGCGAGCACATCGTGGGGATCCAGATTCCCGGTTGAGGATTGCTTTTGTGCATTTTGAAGAAATTCCATATTAAACAATTCCGGACCAGTCGTTTTGGGCAGGGGCAATCTGAAAAACGAGTGGTCCAACAAAGCCGTCAACAAGCTTTCATGGACCTGTCCCTGAGCTGCCAGAAGGGCGTCCCTGTCCATCTCAGCTCCAAAATGCTTTTGCACGTACTGATTCATCAAGGTGTTTGCAGGGCCGGTATCTGTAGCAAAGGCTTGTAATCCCACCTGTTGGCTTTTCCGGGAAGGCAAATAGGTAAAGTTGCCAATCCCCCCCAAATTGAGTAAAATGCGATCCTCTCCTTGATCCGAGAAAAGAAGATAATCCCCGTATAATGCCAAAGGCGCACCTTCACCCCCGGCTGCCACATGCTTTTGCCTGAAATCCGAAACGGTGATGATGCCTGTTTTGACTGCAATATGATCCCCATCTCCAATTTGCAGGGTACTGTTGGGGTAAGGTCCTGACTCCTGGCCACTGACCATAGGCGCATGAAAAACGGTCTGTCCATGACTTGCGATCAGGTCCACATTCTCAGCTCTCATTCCCCAATTGGACAGAGCTTGGGTGACCATTGAGGCGTGGCGATCTGCAATCAGCGCATTAAGCCCGCAAATATCTGGATGGAGGATTTCAGTTTTTGCGAAAACCCTTAAGATTAATTCCCTGAAATCCGGTTCATAAGCAATGGTTTGAAAGCGCAACACTTTCACATCGGTGTCTTTCCCACTACCCGTGACCCTACATACCGCAATATCCAATCCATCCAGGGAAGTGCCGGACATCAGCCCGATAATGGTTCGGGTGGATTTAGCGGCTATTGTATGTAATTTTGCTATTTGCCTATTCATCTTATCTAAGATAGGGAATTTATCCCAAATTCTACATTAGGATTATTACAGATTACTACTTGCAAATAAAGCATAAGTTAACTAAGTTTGAAAAAAAATTGTTAGTATGAATTTACCAAATGATCTAAAATACACGAAAGACCATGAGTGGATTCGTGTGGAAGGGGAAGAAGCGGTGGTTGGAATTAGTGATTTTGCGCAGAGCGAATTGGGTGATATCGTTTTCGTTGACGTTGACACCGTTGGCGAGGAGGTTACTCAGGACGAAGTGTTCGGTAGCGTAGAAGCCGTGAAAACCGTTTCAGATCTGTTCATTCCGGTTACATGCACAATTTTGGAAGTAAACCCTGAAATTGATGGCTCTCCTGAACTGATCAACCAAGATCCTTATGGAAAAGGTTGGATCGTCCGCGTTCGGCTCAATAACCCCGCCGATACGGATGCATTATTGTCAGCACAGGAATATAAGGATCTGGTATCCTAATAATCATTTGTCAACAATCCCTGCAAAATTGCTCACAACCCGGAAGTCCTGATACAACAGAACTTCCGGGATTTTGTTGTTTGCCAAAAAACAATATCGCTTAATGAAGCACTACCTCTTGACATTTATTTGGGCCATTATCGTTTTGATTCTGTGCCTGCTTCCTCCAAACCAGTTAGGAGAAACCGGATCAATGTTTGAGGGGGCCGACAAATTGGTCCATACCGGATTTTTCTTTGTTTTTGGGGTACTGATGTTTCATGCTTCTATCCGGATCCATGGTACCAATAAGCCGAATTTTTTGATTTTATTAAGGGTACTGGTGATTTCAATTGCCTTTGCACTGTTTACCGAGTTCTTACAATGGAAGGTATTTACCTATCGCACAGCAGAAGTTTGGGATCTATTTGCCAATTTCACCGGAATTGGAATGGCTTGTTTCGCTTACCTGGCCTTACATCGCTTTAGTAAGTAGAAGGTCAATGTTTTCTTGCCAG
>DATGNG010000052.1:0-2641 GCA_035306865.1 Sphingobacteriaceae bacterium | reverse complement strand
TGGGGAATGTACCCTGCATCCGGGTATCGTGGATTTGCTAACGGAAGTCAGGAGCATGGGCTTTGCGGTCAAAATTGACACCAACGGCTCCCGGCCCCGCACGCTGCGGAACCTGATCACCCAGGGGTTGGTAGATTACGTTGCGCTGGATTTTAAAGCGCTGGAAGACAAGTACCAATTGCTGACCGGCTCGGATTTATTTCCGGAATTTGAAGAAAGCCTCTCCATCCTACTCAGATCTGGTCTGCCCTTTGAGGTTCGAACCACCGTGCACAGTGAATTGCTAAACAAGGAGGACTTGGCCAGAATGACCTGGTATCTAAACAATCAAGGCTACACAGGCACCTATTATTTACAGCATTTTGTCAATGGTATCCCGACCATTGCCCCCCTGCCCCACTCTTCCCGCATTTTGGGTCTGGAAACATTTGCTACCGAAAAAATTGCGATCGAAATCCGGGGCTGAAAGGTTCTAAAAATCCCTGCACTACGCTTCCTGCAATGTGCTTCTTGCAATGTACTCCTCCCACTAAATGTACTCCCCCCACTATGCACATAGCGCAAATTTTATAGGGGGTACTACTTACCCATTTCACCACTTCCCCAAATTCGTACGAAATTGGGGAAGTGGTGAAATGCTGAAAAGAGAAGAGGATATTGCAACAAGAGGTAGAGATTTTCTTTTAAAATCAGGTTTTGGGTACAGAACAGCAGAATCATTTTTATAAATTTGTGGATTCACTATTATTCTAATTAAGAATACTGAATATGAAAGTTACTGACGAACACAATGCGCGTATTGCAAAAATGATCTTTGCCTCGGTTTATCCACATTATGTCACCAAAGTGGAAAGCAAGGGACGGACAAAAGAAGAGCTACATCAGGTCATCGAGTGGTTGACTGGTTTTGATGACCGGAAATTGGAAGCACTCATCAGTGAAAAGGTCACATTCGAAGAATTTTTCCAACGCGCCTCTTTAAATCCCAATGCACCGCTCATCACGGGAGTCATTTGCGGATACCGCATTGAGGAAATCGAGAATCCACTGACCAAACAAGTCCGCTATCTGGATAAGTTAGTGGATGAGTTGGCCAAAGGCCGGAAAATGGAGAAGATCTTGCGGGCACCATAAGCAGTTGCAAGGATAAAAAATTGAAAAAACTTTAAAAAATATTTGGATAGTTAGGATTCCTAACTATATTTGTAATGGCAATAGTGCCTTTACCCAATTCTGATCGAGTATAATCAGGATTATAAGCAAAAAATTATGGGAAAATCAATTTTTTATCATGCAGGTTGTCCGGTATGTTTGAGTGCCGAACATGATATTATCAACTTAATTGGTGAAGATCAGGTAGATGTAATTCATTTGGGAGAAAATCGTGCAAAAATTGAGGCAGCGGAAAAAGCTGGAGTACAATCAGTTCCTGCTTTGGTCACCCCAGATGGCAATGTGCTTCATATAAATTTCGGAGCCTCAATGGCTGATGTAAAAGGTTAATATGCAAGTAGCAGTTTGGGACACCTATGTAAGGAAAAAAGACGGGACAATCATGCACTTTGACATCATTGTTCCCGCAGAAATGACTGATGAGCAGATCATCTACAATTATGGTAGGGAATACCTCAAATCTAAAGGACAGAAAGGGCAGGAACTGACGGCGAAGGAGTGTGTTTTTTGTCATGTAGAAGCGGTGCGGCCTTCTTGGGAAGAGGCTATCCTAAAGAATGGGTACCATATTTACGAAATGGAAAATTGTGCCTGATGAATGGCTCTGATGAAATGAAGTATTCAGATTTTGATCTAAAACATCAAAACCAAAGCACGGAAAGTAAAATTGTAGCATCCCTTGAAAGGATTGCGCAGGCTTTCCGTGTTTTATTGTGGCAAGAAAGCAAGACACATTCCCTAAGCCCAATACAGGTACAGGTTCTGATTTTCCTATTACACCATGATCGTGAAAATCGAAAAGTCAGTTTCCTTGCATCTGAATTCAATATGTCCAAAGCAACCATCAGTGAGGTGGTAAAATCACTGGAGCAAAAAAAACTAATTATTAAAACCAGCGAAAAAACCGATTCCAGAAGTTTTATTATTGATCTAAGCGAAAGGGGAAGAGAGATCGCAACTCAAACTTCCTTTTTCACACAACAGTTTAAAGTACCAATTGATGCCATCCACCCTGATGATAAGGAAAATATGTTATTGGGACTAATGAATATCATCCGGCATCTGAACAAATCCGGTGTCATCGGAATCCAAAAAATGTGTATCTCATGCGCCTATTACCGGAGCAATGAAAATGGTGTAAAACATTTCTGCAACCTACTCAACCAAGAATTGCAAAGCCAGGAATTGCGAATGGATTGCCCCGAATTTTCCCCAAGTCATTAATCAAAGGCCCAAAAGAGTTTTTTTTTACAGAAACTATTGATATTCTGAATTATTCGCCGTATCTTTGCCCCCGCCTTAGGCAATAGTGCCTATTGTATATATAATTTCATGAACCCATTTATTGAACTGGGAATCCGTCATGATATTGTTAATGCCATCAATGAGTTGGGCTTTGAAAAACCAACTCCCATCCAGGAACAAGCCGTTCCCGTATTACTTGCAGGCAGCAACGATTTTGTCGGAT
>DATGNG010000051.1:0-2136 GCA_035306865.1 Sphingobacteriaceae bacterium | reverse complement strand
TTAAACAACGGAGCTGACCTGAATGCGATCAAAGAACTATTGGGACATGCTGGTCTGGCAGCCACACAGGTCTACACACACAACTCAGTCGAAAGACTGAAATCAATTTATAAACAAGCCCATCCAAAGGCTTAAAAAAAGGAGGAAAAATGAATCTTAATGTGCAGTCCATCCGATTTGATGCGGACAAGAAGTTGATCGATTTCATTCAGAAAAAAGCAGATAAACTTGATCAGTTTTTTGATCAGATTCTGGATGGAGAATGTTATCTCAAGCTCGAAAATACTGAAGACGAAGCTAATAAAGTTGCAGAATTTAAATTGAATGTTCCCGGCGGGCAATTATTTGCCAAAGGGCAGGCCAAATCCTTTGAGGAAGCGACCGACATATCCGTTGAATCCTTACGCCGACAGATTAATAAACACAAAACCAAAACCCGTACAAAAGCAAGTAACCATAAAGAAATCTTGACTGATTCAAGAGCCGAAACGGCTTAATGGTGACAGGAATATACCAAGGCTGCATTTAAAAAATGCAGCCTTTTTTTTGTTCAGCTTGTGATTTAGTATTATATTCGTTTGATATCTTGGTTCGTTAATATCATATAGATAAGTTGTCGGGTAAATCACACATTTGGAGATTGCTATTGTTGCTGCTGGCCTTGGTGCCGCTGTTAACAGATTATGCCAGCGCACAAAATCAGCGGCGAAATGTGGAAGGTACGGTATTGGACACAGCAGGGAACCCTCTTCATGGTGTAAGTGTACGGTTGACCTCGCGGGTGGATACACTGATATCGATTTCGGACGAGCGGGGCAAATTCAATTTCTCCGGTGTTCTATCCCGGGAGTTTAAACTCACCTTCAGTATGTTGGGGTTTCGGATATTTGACCGAAGTTATATGGTGGAGGCAAATTATAATGTTTTGCATATCCTCCCGGTAGTTATTTACCCCATGCATACCTTGTTGGACGAAGTGCAAATCAGCAGGGTGCAACCTTTTTTCATTTATGGGGACACCGTGCAATACAATATGGAGGCCTACAATTTTGCCCGGAACACGTTATTGGATGAGGCCCTGCGATCCTTGCCCAATATTCAAGTGCTGAGGGATGGTACGGTTATCGCCTTTGGTAAACGTGTAAATCGGGTACAGGTTGATGGAAAGAATTTTTTTGGTGGGGATGTGTTGACCGCTACGCGTAATCTCCATGCAGAAATCATCAAAAGTCTGCAAGTGATCGATTATTATGGGGATGTTGCCCAGGCTACTGGAATTAAAAGCGGGGAATCTGAGAAAATTCTCAATATTGTACTGCATGAGGATAAAAAGAAGATTTTATTTGGCCAGGTGACTGGTGGCGGAGGAACCAAGGAACGATTTATTGGGAGTATGGGAATCAACAACTTCAATGATGGGCAAGAATTATCCATGGTGGCATCTTCCAACAACACCAATACAAGTTTATTTAGTTATGGTTCCCCAAGCGGAGCTGGGAATAGGGAACGGGATGGTACCGATCTGACCGGAATGACAGATCCGTTGGACGGGCTCAACCGGATCAACTCTATAGGCATGAGCTTTTCGGACCAATTGACAGAAAATATAGGGGTTTATGGCAAATATTCATTTATCCACCGAAAGAACGCGACTATCAGCGATATGTTTCTGCAAAGTGGTTTTCAGAATTATTTGGTTGAAAATCTGGAAAGGAAAGAATCAGCTACCGATCAGCGAGCACACAGCATGTCATGGGATCTGGAGGCAGATTTTGGGCCGGGAAGCTACCTGAAAATTAGTCCCAGCCTTTCGTTCACAAGTGCCGAAAGCCAAAATAACAGCTTAAAAACGATCAGAAATAGAAGTGTTACGACTGAAGGGGAATATGCTACTGACGGTTTGTCCAATTCCCCAAATTTCGGAACTGATATGATCTTTGTCAGATCATTTTCAAAACCCGGAAGAAAAATGGTCGTGAACGGAAATTTCGAATTTTTCCGGTGGGATCGATCAGACAGGATTGGGGATTATCTGGTAATAATTGACTCCTCCTTTGTGCAGCCCAAAATCGATATTTATTCCCTGTTGCAGCAAAGTGATAACGACAACAAAAACCGAAGGGGGAAAATGCGGGC
>DATGNG010000050.1:0-5728 GCA_035306865.1 Sphingobacteriaceae bacterium | reverse complement strand
ACAGGCATGTTTTCATCAATCAATGCAATGGGGCCGTGCTTCATTTCCGCAGCCGGATACCCTTCGGCATGGATGTAGGAAATTTCTTTGAGTTTGAGGGCGCCTTCCAGTGCCACCGGGAAGCCGATCCCCCGGCCCAGGAAGATGGCGTTGGTGGAATCTTTGATTTCCTCGGCAATGTAGCGGGTGGCTTCATCACAACCCAGGGCTTCTTCGACCAAATCTGGCATTTTTTCAAGAGCATTGAGCAACTCCACAAATTTTCCTTGTGGCATGGTGCCTCTCAATTGGGCTATATAAAGTGCCATCAGGGTCAATACGGTCACCTGTGCGGTGAAGGCTTTAGTGGATGCAACGCCGATCTCCGGGCCGGCATGGGTATAAACCCCACCGTGGGTCAGTCTCGGAATGGAGGAACCGACTACATTACAAATTCCCAGAATGGTCGCACCCCTTTCCTTGGCCAATTCTATTGCGGCCATGGTGTCTGCGGTCTCCCCCGATTGGGAAATGGCGATCACTATATCTTTTTCGGAAATTATGGGATTCCGATAACGGAATTCGGAAGCATATTCAACTCCCACTGGTACCCGGGCATATTCTTCAATCAAGTATTCGCCTACGAGACCGGCATGCCAGGAAGTACCACAGGCTACAATGATGATCCGGTCTGCATTACGAAGTTTTTCTTCGTATTCTTTTAGCCCGCCCAATTGTACAAAGCCTTTCTGCGGATAGATCCTACCCCGCATACAATCCCGGATGGAGCGGGGTTGCTCGTGGATTTCCTTGAGCATAAAATGATCATAACCGGCTTTTTCCAACATTTCCAACTGCATTTCCAAATGTTGGATATAGGGGGTCTGTACCTCGTTTTCCACAGTCTTGATCAACAATTGACCATTTTGTATATGCGCAATTTCTCTGTCATTGAGATAAATAACCTTGCGGGTATGCTCGATAATAGGGGAAGCGTCCGAGGCAACAAAGTATTCACCTTCGCCCACACCAATGACCAGGGGACTTCCCTTACGTGCAGCGATCAACTGATCGGGCTGCTCACGATCCACAATTGCAATGGCATAAGCGCCAACCACTTGTGTGAGAGCAAGGCGAACCGCCTCCAGCAATTCTACACCTTCGTTCAGGATTATATTTTCAATGAGGTGAATCAGTACCTCGGTATCTGTATCGCTTTTGAATACATGTCCCCTACTGATCAATTCTTCACGCAAGGGACCATAATTTTCAATGATTCCATTGTGGACGATGGCCAGCCGGCCATCACCGGAGATGTGGGGGTGGGCGTTGGGATCGGTAGGTTCACCGTGGGTAGCCCAGCGGGTATGCCCTATTCCCACTGTACCACTTTGGTCCTTGCCTGCAGCTTCTTGTTCAAGTGCTGATACCTTACCGGTTTTTTTATAAACCTTGATGCCGTCATTCATCAGGGCAATTCCGGCACTGTCATATCCCCGGTATTCCAGACGTTTTAAGCCATTTATAATAATATTCCAGGCTTGCCTGTCTCCAATATAGCCGACAATTCCACACATAATTTAAATGTTTAGTACATAGATAAACGCGGAAAACAGCAATCCGTCAGTAATTTCCGCAGGGCAATATAGGAATTATATTAAATTGCCACAATATTAGTTCTCTGTATAGTACAGATTGAGCTTCATGCGATACGTTGGGTGATTGCCACCGCCCAATATTACACGCCCACTACCATTGAGAGCAGGCATGGTTGGCACGTAGGTATCTGTAGGGGATATTGGGGCAATGTAAAGTTCGTTACCATTGATTTTGCCCATTAATACGTCCTGAATATAAGAAGTCAAATGGAAAATATAACGTTGTTTTTCCTTTTCGTACCATCCCCCGAAATTCAGGAAATCCAGACTTCTATTGTCAAAGTAGGTACCGGTAGAAGGGGATATGGCAGCTCCATCCGGAATATTCTGGCGTTGGCCAGCTAAATCCTGCCTATATAAGGTGAGGCGGGGAGCTGGGTGGGCTAATGGGCCTTCCATTTTTTCCTGATCTACATAAAGGACAAGTTCGGCTTTATTAATAGAAAGGTTTCTACCTTTCAAATAATCAATATTTGGGAATACTATTTTTCCCCTCAAACCTGTTGGGGCATGCAGGTAAATTTCTTCTTTGCCGGATACCGGAGCATCCAATTGGTCCAAAATGGCTTGAGGATAGTTGTTCTGAACACTGCTTGCCATCCCAAGGAAAAAGGTAAAACCGGAGGAAAAGGTTGCCGGAGTGATCTCCAATAAAGTGCGAATGGTGTCTATACCCGCATCATCACCGGTCAGCCCGTTAGATTGTCTATAAGTCATCTCTACTCCGGAAACTCCCTGACGGGCGGCAAACGTGACCAATCCACCTATACCTGTGGATGCATTTTGATCGATGCTCAGGTAGAGCCCTTTTACATGATCTTTAAATCCCTGCGCAGTGGATAAGGTGGCAGAATCTACTGACGCACCAAGTAGGTTTTTGAAATAGTCATTGGATAGGGCTACCCGCATCTGTGGCGGGGCCTTGACGGTTGTGTCCTTTCCGTCCAAACGTATCTTTACCCAAAGGCTGTCAGTGGTTTTATAGCCGTATCGGGGTAGGGTTTTACTCCCGACCACTTCAGGCTTGACATCCCATTGCTTCGTGGAATAGGTGTTGACCTGAAAGGTCTCTGCCAATGGCTGCACCTGGACCGCAAAAGTAGAGGCTTGGGTGGTATCTCCATAATAATTACCTCCATAGGGCAGGACCAAAATAACTGAATCGATCTCTACATCCTCCCTAAATTGGACAAACTGGTTTGGCCTGCTTAGCTCCACGGCCAATCCTACCACGGTTTTGCCAAATATGGGATCATTGATCTGGCCAAAGAGGGTTTGGTCGAAAGATCCGGATTGAACACTGTCATCCCGGACGGTATAGGCACGGATACTAACTGTATCCGAAAAAAATGCTTCTATTTGGTTTTCAGGCGTTACTTCCAGTCCCACACCAGTGGGGTTGGTACAGCTTGCCAAAATAAAAAGACTTATCAACAAGGTCAATAAGTCTCTGTGAAGGTATTTCATACTAAATGAAAATTAATCTCAATCCTTATGCTTCTACTGTCTCTTCAAGTTCTTCACTCGAAAACTGGTCGTAAAGGTTGCAATAATTTTCGAAATCTTCGTCATTTAACATCTCAAAAAGTGAAATTTCTGCCTTTTTAACAATATTTAACAGATTTTTCTCAATGTCGTCACCTATAGTAACAATGGCATCTGAATAACTGATCGCACCGTTATACAACCCTTCATAGTCCCCCGAGCCATAAGCTTCAAGGTCATTCTTGGTCATGTTTCCGGTCAGGGCGATAGATGAAAAATACTTGCCCAGATCAATGTTGCCATCTTCTTCATACAGGGAGTAGATCACTTTGGTATCCTTGAAAGTAGGATCGTCCTTGTAAGCGGTCTTGATATATGCGGGCACCAATGCACTCATCCATCCATGACAGTGGACCACATCCGGTGACCAACCCAATTTTTTGACCGTCTCCAATGCGCCTTTGCAGAAAAATACCGTACGTTCGTGATTGTCGTCAAAGAACTTTCCTTTGTCATCACAAAAAACGTGCTTGCGCTGAAAGTATTCCTCATTATCAAGGAAATATACCTGCATCCTTGCAGAAGGAATAGAAGCAACCTTGATAATCAGAGGGTTGTCGTTGTTGTCAACGACGATATTCATTCCAGATAACCTGATCACCTCGTGCAATCTGTTTCGACGTTCATTAATGTTGCCGAACCTGGGCATCAGAATCCGGATTTCATATCCTTTTTCCTGCATTGCCTGAGGCAATTGACGGGTAATTTCTGAAATTTTGCTTAATTCGAGGAACGGCGACATCTCATGCGTAACAAACAAAATCTTCGTTTTTGCCATCTCCAAATTTTAATTAAAAAGAGTTAAGTAGTAATTTTTGATAGCACAAAGATACACATTTTTTATGAAAATCACAATTATTCGTTTGGTAATGGTCTAAATACGAATGGAATTCGCATTTTTGCGGTCGGTAGTTCCGGAGATTTTCGGGGTGAAAATTGGTCAAATAGACAAGTATGGAGATCATAAAAACTATAAAGGAATTGGCTTTGCTGCTGGCCAGTTACCGACAGGAAGGCAGGCAGATCGCATTTGTACCAACGATGGGAGCGCTGCACGAAGGTCACCTGAGCTTGGTCCGGCAGGCAGCTGGATTGGGGGGGATCACGGTGTGCAGTATTTTTGTCAATCCGACCCAATTTAACGATCCGGAAGATTTGAAAAAATATCCGCGTCCTCTGGAGCAGGATATTGCGCTGCTGGAATCAGTGGATTGTGACGTGCTATTTCTCCCGGAGGTGGGGGAAATGTATGGTGTGGAAAAGGATTCGGGAGCAAAGGAAAATGGTTGGGGTGCACAGGAGGCAGATTGGAAAATCGATCTGGGGACTTTGGATCAGGTGTTGGAGGGCAAGGAACGCCCCGGCCATTTCCGGGGGGTGACGCAGATTGTTTATAAATTATTTGAGGCGGTCAAACCCGATTGGGCGATTTTCGGTCAAAAGGACCTGCAACAATTTCTGGTCATCCAATCAATGATAGACCAAAAGCAGTTATCGGTCAAACTCATCATGGGCGAGACGGTTCGGGAGCCAGAAGGATTGGCCATGAGCTCGCGCAATGTCCGGCTTTCGCCGCTCGGCAGAAAGCAGGCCTTGGTGTTGTTCCAAACCCTTCGGGAAGTCAAAATACTCATTCCGGAATGGGTAGCGGGTCGGATTAGCCTACAGGAAATTCGGAAAAAAGCTGCAACCAGGCTACAGCAGGCTGAGGGGGTTCGCCTGGAATATTTTGCCCTATGCAATAGAGACACTTTGCTGGATGCAGATGAGGATACACCTCCGGAAAAACTGGTGGCACTGGTTGCTGCATGGGTGGATGGAGTAAGATTGATCGATAATGTGGTATTATAATCGGCCTTGTGGTGTTAAATTAAAATATTTTTCGCACTTTTACTTTTTATAATTGTTGGATTTATAGACTTATTATATTTTGAATCTTAATTTGATTAACATGAAAAAACCAATTATCTGGGGTCTCCTTATGGCAGTTTGTGTGGCTTTTGCTGCACCGGTGAATGCGCAGTTGGCCAAGCGCAAAGACCTGAGCTATGAGGACATCCGTACCGAAATCAACAATTTGCTAAGACAGGACGACGCAGCCTCGAAAGCCCAATTGGCCAAGGAAGCGCTGGCATTGTCCAAGTCCAACAACGAAGAATACCGCATTCTGGCTGTTGGCGTTTATCGCAATTTGGGCGATACGGAAACTGCAGATAAAATCAATGAGGGTATAGTGAAAAAATTCCCAAAGGGAATCAGGGCCAGAAGTGAGGCTATGAGCGCAATTTTCGCAAACAAGGAAACTTCTGCACTGGAGAAGGAAGCGGCCTATCATGATTGGCTGAAAAAATTCCCTTCGGCCTCTTTTAATGAAAGCAATCAGTCTGCTTATTCCCAGGCAGCCATGTCGCTGGGAAGAGAGTTGGTCAATGAAGGTCAATACGACCGTTTAAGCCCCTTGATTGCCGGAACTGAAGGCGGTTCTACTGAAGGCGGCTCTACCATAAATTATAGCCTGATCAGCAACATTTCGTCTGAATTGATCA
>DATGNG010000049.1:0-5956 GCA_035306865.1 Sphingobacteriaceae bacterium | reverse complement strand
TAAGACCAGGTGGTTGACCATTTCGAATTTAAAGGACTGGGGCTTGTTTTCGGTTATTGTAAAAAACCCCTGAGCATAACTCAAAGAAATCCAAAAAAATGATATGCAGCAACAGAATGCCCTCATGAAAAAGTGATATATGTACAAATATATCGTTTACTATTGACTTTTTTCAGCAATAGTACCGTACAAATCAAATTCCTCCGCCCGATCGATGTGCACCTCCACAAAACGGCCAATAGAGGCAAAATCCCCGCTTTCCATCGGTATTAGCACCTCATTGTCCACCTCCGGTGAATCATATTCGGTCCTTCCTACAAAATAGCCATTGTCGGTGCGGTCAACCAATACCTTAAACGTTTTGCCAATCTTTTCTTGGTTGATTTCCCAGGAAACCTGTTGCTGAATACCCATAATTTCCTCTACACGGGCTTCCTTGACCTCAGCCGGGACATCATCCTCCAAGCTATGGGCATGTGTGTTTTCTTCGTGTGAATAGGTAAAACAACCCAGACGGTCAAAGCGAGTCTTCTCTACCCAATCCCGCATCTCTGCAAAATCCTGCTCTGTCTCACCAGGGTAACCGCAGATTAAGGTTGTTCTCAATGCAATATTCGGCACTTTGTCCCTTATCGCATCCACCAAATCCAATGTTTTCTGCCGATTGATCCCCCTGCGCATGGATTGCAGCATGCGATCGCTGATGTGTTGCAAAGGCATATCGAGATATTTACAAATATTATCCCGCTCGTTCATCACATCCAGAATTTCCATAGGGAATCCTGAGGGATATGCATATTGCAGGCGGATCCAGTCTATGCCCTCAATATCGGAGAGCCGTCGTAGCAGGTCTGCCAAATTTCTTTTTCCATAAAGGTCCAGCCCATAATAGGTGAGATCCTGGGCGATCAGGATAAGTTCCCTTGTCCCCTGGGCGGCCAAAAAACGAGCCTCTTTCTCCAGGTCTTCCATGCTTTTGGACTGGTGTTTGCCCCGCATCAGCGGAATCGCACAGAACGAACAGGGGCGGTTGCATCCTTCGGCAATCTTGAAATAAGCAAAGTGCGAAGGGGTGGTCAATAAGCGTTCCCCCAACAATTCATATTTGTAATCGGCGCCAACAGTGGAAAGCAGTGCCTGCAAGTCATTGGTGCCAAAATAAGCATCCACATTGCTGATCTCTGCTGCCAGTTCGGGTTTATAGCGTTCGGAAAGACAGCCGGTGACAATCACCTTTCCCACTTTCCCCTCGTCTTTCAATGCACTATATTGCAAAATGGTATCGATAGATTCCTGTTTGGCGTTGTCTATAAATCCACAAGTGTTGATCACGACAATATCATCTTCCCTTGCCGATTCTGCTTCATGTACCACTTCCATGGCATTGCCACGGAGCTGGCCCATCAGCACCTCACTATCATGAATGTTTTTTGAGCACCCCAGGGTGACCACATTGATTCTGGGTCTGTGATTCGTTTCCTGGGGCAATACTGCTTTTTTCGTTTTCATCTATGTCCTTTCAACATCTATTCCTTTCATCCTTATATTAGGATTTGAAGAGGGATTCAACAAATTCTTTTTTGTTGAATAACTGCAAGTCTTCAATCTTCTCTCCTATGCCAATGTATTTGACCGGAATTTTGAATTGGTCTGAGATGCCGATGACTACTCCGCCCTTGGCGGTACCGTCCAACTTGGTCAGGGCCAATGCATTTACATCGGTGGCCTGGGTAAATTGGGCACACTGTTCTATGGCGTTCTGTCCGGTGGATGCATCGAGTACCAGCAGAATTTCATGGGGAGCTCCAGGCACGACCTTATCCATCACCTTCTTGATCTTTGCCAATTCATTCATCAGGGCAACCTTGTTGTGAAGTCGTCCTGCGGTGTCTATGATGGCTACATCATCCCCATTGGCTACTGCCGACTGCACAGTATCAAAGGCCACTGATGCCGGATCCGAACCCATAGCTTGGGCAACTACCCGTACACCAACCCGTTCACCCCACAACTTGATTTGATCCACTGCTGCAGCGCGAAATGTGTCTGCTGCACCAAGAACGACCTTATTACCGGCCTGCTTGAGCTGATGGGCCAGTTTGCCAATGGTAGTGGTTTTCCCTACCCCATTGACCCCAACCACCATGATTACATACGGTTTATGTTCCCCGTATTGAAAACTTTCAAAATCAGAACTATTATTCTCGGCAAGTAATGCCTGTATTTCCTCCTTCAAAAGCCTGTTCAGCTCAGAGGCATTGAGGTATTTATCCCGGGCAACCCGGTCTTCGATCCGCTCAATAATTTTCAATGTGGTGCTCACTCCAACATCTGAGGTGACCAGGATCTCTTCCAGCTCGTCCAGCACCTCCTCATCAACCGTGGATTTTCCTACAACTGCCTTGGTTATTTTTGAGAAAAAATCAGTTTTGGTTTTCTCCAAACCTTTGTCCAAAGCTTCCTGTTGCTCAGGCGATGTGGACTTTTTCTTGAAAAAATCAAATAATCCCATTCTTGTAAAACTACTAAAATTTCCATTCAAAAAAAAAGCCCTTTCGGACCACTCCGAAACGGCTCTTATCTCTTAAAGCAAAAGGAAAAATTACTCTCCTTCTTCGACAGCGGTTTTGGCCACTTCGATAGCTTCTTTAATTTGATCGTTGTGGGCAATGATTTCCTTGAAGGTATAGGCACCTGTTTTTGGAGATTTTACCGCTGTAATTACTTTGGTATAATCTTTACCCTTACCAGACTTCAACGATGCTACAGCTTTCTTTGCCATGTCTTAATTATTTAATTTCTTTATGAACGGTTACTTTACGCAAAACCGGGTTGAATTTTTTCAACTCCAGACGCTCGGTAGTATTTTTCTTATTCTTGGTGGTGATATAACGGGACATTCCTGGCATTCCGCTTTCTTTATGCTCCGTACATTCGAGTATCACTTGAACCCTATTTCCTTTTTTTGCCATTTTCTTCTCTATTTATAAGCTGTTATCTGATTAAATACGGCCCTTTTCAATGAACCTGTCGATAACGGCTGATATACCCAGCTTGTTGATGGTTTTGATAGCCGATGTGCTGACTTTCAGCGTAATCCAACGGTTTTCTTCCGGAATAAAGAAACGCTTAGTCTGAAGGTTTGGATAGAATTTACGCTTCGTTTTCCTATTTGAATTGGAAACGTTGTATCCATTCATCGCAGCCTTTCCGGTTAAATCACAAATTCTTGACATGATGATGCTATTTTTTGAATTCTATTTGTCTTTTCTCAAAGAGTCTGCAAATATCCGAAATACTTTTTGAATCCGCAACACATTTTGCGGATATTTTTTGGCTTACCAATTATTTCTGCTGCGGCTCTTATTGCCTTCAGAAATTTGGCGGATAAAATTACCCCAGGCAAAGGGGCTCAACAGCGGATTGGCCATGCGTTGATTGATGGCTCTGTTGGATAAATTGATGTGGTTCTGATTGGCATTGAAAGTCTGCATCTCCTGTGCATTACGCGGAGTTACGGCAGACATGGCAGCAAGGGATTCGGGGGATAGATTGCGCTTGGCAACGATAATATGGTCATCAGCAATCTCCAGGGCCATAAAAGCCATATCGAATTCGTCCACGCTCGCCCATGGGTAAGGCTGAACCACCTCCAATTCAATCACATCCGTAGTCATCCGTACATCGGCAGTATATTTACTTTCTGGAAGACCCCTGGGAATAACTAACTCCACAGGTGTGTAGCCCATGGAAGTAAAAAGTATGGTATCCCCTTCATGCGCCACAAAAGAGAAATATCCCTGGTGATTGGCGGCAAAAGTCTGGGATTGAAATGATTTGTTTTTGACTGTCACATAGGGCACGACCGCATCTGAGTGGGTGTTGCGGATGACTCCACTAAATTGTACCAATGTTTTTTGCTGGGCAAAACCATTGCTCATCACTATGGGCGATACAAGCAAAAACATGGAAATAAATAGTACAAACGTGGACCTCATAACACAAAAGTAAACAATCCAGCGCAAAAATGCCCGTTAAATTGTGTTAAATATTAATAGGGCAGAGTGGCTTTGGGATCGTTGATATCCGTGATATTGATCGCTTCAACAGAGGCGATTTCGGGAACTGCTTTCTTGATCGCCTGCTCCAAACCCGCTTTAAAAGTCATTATACTCATGGCACAGGATGCACAGGAACCCAGCAAGCGCAATTTGACTACATTTTCCGAAGTAATCTCCTCCACTTGCACATCACCTCCATCAGCCTCCAAATAGGGCCTGATCGTATCCAAAGCCTGTTCTACTCTTTCCTTTAAATTCATACCTTTGTGATGATAAATCCAGGGGTAAAGATAGGCAAATTCTTCGGATTATTCAAACCTCCCAATTGACCCAACTATTGGCCCACCAAAAACAATGCATTGTTTATTAATTGCTTACCACTTTCCCAGAAGCCCCGGAAGATTGGGTTATCCACAAAATAAATGATCTGGCCTCGGCCTCTTTGTTCCAGCCCGAAAACCAACGATTCAGGGACAGCACGCTTGGCTTTGAAACCTATAAATCCGCTGCGATGACTTTCCATGGAGGGGATAACACCTGCATTCACCCCATTTCTGAGGTAAGAGTAGCGGCCTGAACCGTTTTTCAGCGTAAAATAATTTCCGTCTGTCCCAAAACCAAGCGGATGGGTATCATCCACTTTCACTTTGAAAACAGCACCGGATACGGTATTGGAAATACGTTGGCGACCTCTTTCACCAAATGCAGTCAGCAAATCTTCTGTTGATTCATTTTCATTCAGGCGATCAGCGGCTTTCTTTTCATCATCTGTGAGATAACGTGAAATCCCAAATCCCGACTTACCCATTAATGAGGATATCGCCGATTCAAATGCGATAAGTTTGCCCCCCGAAGCAACCCAGGAACTCAACTTCTGAAAGCCACTCTCGCCCAGGGATTGATAGCCGCCGGAAGGTAGTATAATCACATTATAATGACCCAAATCCGCATTGTTTAGCTGTTGCTGTTCGAGAACAGAAAGCGGATACTGCAAATCTTGCTCGAAATAATGCCACAATTCCCCGAAATTGAGTGAAGAAACTCCACTTCCTCCTATCAAAGCCACTTTTGGGGCTGTAATAGCCCTTACTCCCGATGAACCAAAGTCATTCCCCCTATCCATATAGCCGGTAGTCACAGAGGCGAGTAGCACCCCATGCTTATCGCCGATCCTGGTCAGTAAACCTGCAAAATCCTGATGCTGCAAATTGCCTTCCCGGCCGATAATTAATGATCCTGCCTTGAATTCCTGTCCCGAAACCACGAAGTCTTTGGTGGCAAAGCGTACCCGAATATTCTCTTTCAATAGATCCGACAGAAAACGGGCATGCAGGGCCGCATTCCAGGGAGAAACATAGGCCAGTGCATCTCTTTCCAGTTGATTCTGGACCGCTTCGGCACGCTGACTTGCTTCCACCTCCAATCGGGTCTCCATTGCAAATCCTTCCAAACCATAGGCATAAGGAAGTGCCCAACTGGTGATATCGTAAGTCATACTGTCGGATAAGGCCGGATCGGGATCAAAAAGGGTTTGAACCAGGACCGACTTGGGCTGGTAGGCACTGATAACCAAATCATTCTCGGAGACAGAAAAGGTTTCCTGTTTTCCGGAAAAATACGCATAGCCCTGCAAGCCGGAGCTTGTCCGGGTTTGACCATAACGGATGTCGTTGCGGTCCAAAAGAGTTTTGAGGGCTTCCAAACGGGCCGGACTATTACCCGCCCTGACTACATAGGTCTTGAATTTTCCTTTGGGATTGGCTGCATGGCCTTTGAAGAATTTTTCAAATTCCTCCAACAAACGCTGTCCATGCTGCTGGGTCATTTCGATCGTGGACATCCCCGATGTATGGTGGTGGATGATTCTTTCATGGAGGGTCAGGGTATCTCCCAAG
>DATGNG010000048.1:0-6955 GCA_035306865.1 Sphingobacteriaceae bacterium | reverse complement strand
TTTGTCCATTATCATTTTTGATGTCGATCCTTGCACCGTTTTCCAGCAACAAAATAATCATTTCAATATTGCCATTTTGCGCTGCCAAGTGCAGAGGGCTTATCCGACTGGCTTGCAAAACATTGACCTCCGCATTCCCCTCAATCAACAGCTTCGAAATCGGAAGGTGGCCGGCCCCCACCGCAGTATGTAATGGGAATACCAAATACCCGTTTTGAGAGGGTAGATTAGGGTCGGCATTTTTGGTCAATAAATGGCGCACCATATCTTCATGCCCAAAATGAGTTGCAATGCCCAATGCACTGAACCCATGATCGGAAATTTGATTGACCAGACTTTCATCATCGTCCACCATTTGGCTGAGATCCTCCAATAAGCCTGCGGCGGCAGCTTCAAAAATTGAGACCGAATCCAGATTCTTAATAAATAGCTTTACCAGATGTGGTTTATTATAATAACATGCCAGCAGAAGCGGAGACATTTCATGGCTGGTTTTGGCAGATGCAAGCCGGGGATTGGAATGCAGCAAATCTTCAATTGCGGCACCATTTCCGGTCTCAATATACTCTTCCAGTAAATCCGTATTCATCCTATTCAGGTTTTAAATTCAGGGTTTCAAATACGAATTAACAAAAAAAAATCTAAAGCAGATGCCTTATTACCAATATTTTAATTTTACCATACATTTCATCCGGAAATTGATTGTAGCTATATGACTACAAAAGCAACACTTGCAAACACAATTATAGTGGGAATATTGAAGATAAAGGTACTTTTGTACTGCCCTCCCAAAGGGCATGTTTTTCATAGGTAGATGTAGGGTCGAATAGCAATATTCGGCCCTAACTTTTTTACATTATATTTTCACACCCCGCAGAAAATCTACCACTTCCATTTTCTTTTTTCCTTCTGCCTGCAACTCAAGGACATGAATGAATCCATCCTTTGCCGAAAACTTCAGGAATGTTTTGTTGTCGCTGGTCGGCGTCCCGGGTGCGGGCAAATTTTCGCTATCTGCATATTCCTTTGCGGATCGGAAAATTTTGATCGTTTTACCGTTCAATTCCGTAAAGGCAGCCGGGTAAGGACTCAGGCCACGGATCAGGTTGTGCAGATCATCTACCTTCTGATTCCAGTCCAGGTGGCAATGCTCTCTAAAGATCTTTGGTGCTGATTTCAATTCCTTTTGTTCTGCCGCGATGAAGAAAGACTGGGGCTTTGGCGTCACCGAGTTTTGCTCCAAGGCATTGACGGTTTTGACCAGTATGGTCGCACCGACCTCCATCAGTTTGTCGTGCAGCTCTCCCGCCGTTTCATCCGGGCCTATGGCTACCTTTTCGGCAAACAGGATATTGCCGGTGTCGATTTCATGCTGGAGCAAAAAGGTGGTTACTCCCGTTTCGGTCTCGCCATTGATCAAGACATGGTTGATAGGGGCAGCCCCCCGATAGTGGGGCAGGAGGGAAGCATGGAGATTGACTGTGCCCAATGGGGGCATGTCCCATACGATTTCAGGCAACATGCGAAAAGCCACCACTACTTGCAGGTCAGCCTTCAGGCTGCTCAATTGTGCTATAAACTCAGGATCTTTGAGCCGTTCCGGTTGTAAGACCGGAATCCCATTGTCAATTGCATAGGTTTTGACCGCAGAAGGCCTTAGTTTTTGCCCACGCCCGGCCGGACGGTCCGGTGCGGTAACCACTGCCACCACCTTTTTACCTGCTTTCACCAAGGCATCCAACGATGCAACCGCAAATTCGGGCGTTCCCATAAATACAATCCGCATACCAAGAAGTTTTTTATCTTTGCGAAGGTACAAATTTATATAGCAAGGCTTGAATTTTCCATTTTATTTAGCAAAGCGAATCACCCTCAGCGGACAGCGGACCTTTTCCGGTTTGATCGTGCGGGTAGCCGTCATTACCGTCTCGGTAGGGGTGGCTGCCATGATTTTGGCTATTGCCATTCTCAATGGATTTAAGGAAGAAGTCAGTCGGAAGCAGCGTGGATTTTTTGGAGATATCACCATTACCGACACCTATTCCTATCAAGCCCTGGAACAGCAGCCTATCCTCCTTGAGGCCTCCAAACTGGAAGAATTGGCAGAGATTCCAGGTGTGCGGGGTCTGCGAAAATTTGCCACCAAACCCGGTATCATTACGGTCAATGGAGAGGTGGAAGGAGTCGTGCTCAAAGGCCTGGCTCCGGATTATGATCAGACCTTCCTGCAGGAAATCCTGACCGGGGGGCAGCCACTTGATTTTTCGGATTCAACGGCAGTGAACGGGCAAGTCCTGATTTCACAATACACCGCCCAACGACTGGATCTGCAGGTGGGGGATGATTTTATTATGTATTTTGTGCAGGAGCCCATTCGGCGCAGAAAATTTATCATTCAGGGCATCTTCAACACCAGTTCGGAAGAATTGGATAAAACCTATGTGGTTGGAGCCATGGCGCTGATCACAAGACTCAATGATTGGGATGAGCGGGAAGTAGGGGGAATAGAATTGCAGATTGATAATTTTGACCAACTCGCCCTTATTACCGAACAGATCAATCAACAAATCCCCATCAATCTGGCCGCCGTCAATCTCATTCAGCGATTTCCTGAAATCTTCCAATGGCTGGACTTACTGGACGCCAACCCACAAATCATACTTACCCTGATGATGATCGTAGCCCTGATCAATATGATTTCCGCTTTACTGATCATTATCCTGGAGAAAACCCAGCTCATTGGCCTGCTGAAAGCTTTTGGGGCCACAAACGCACGGATTCGATCCGTTTTCCTATACCAGGCGGCCTACCTGATGGGTTTGGGCTTGCTGATAGGCAATATGGTGGCATTGGGGATCTATTTCTTTCAAAAAAGCACCCGCTTTTTTACCTTGGATGAAAGCTCTTATTTTGTGTCCTATGTGCCCGTGGATATCAGTTGGATGGAAGTCCTTGCCCTGAACGCCGGGGTGATGGTCATTTCGGTGCTGGTGCTTCTGTTGCCCGCCATTCTGATCAGCAAAATCAATCCCATACGCACTATACAGTTCCGTTAATCAGTTTTAATTGCCAATACAAATCCTTTTGATTAAGTTTGTGTCGGAACAAAGAAAAATTTGATGTCCACAGTTTTTTCAAAAATCATTTCAGGCGAAATTCCCGCATATAAAGTTGCTGAAAGCAATGATTACCTGGCATTTATGGATGTGTTTCCCATTGCCCACGGCCACGTTCTGGTCATTCCAAAAAAGGAAACGGATTATGTGTTTGATATTCAGGATGATGAATATATGGGGCTGTGGATCTTTGCAAAAATAGTGGCTCAGGGAATCAAAAAGGTGTTTCCCTGTGAAAAGGTTGGCGTAGCGGTGGTAGGGCTTGAAGTGGCCCATGCCCATATCCATCTGGTTCCCATCAATAGGGTGGATGATATGGATTTTTCAAAAGAAAAGCTAAAACTGACCCCGGATGAATTGCAGGCTGCTGCCGAAAAAATCAAAATTGCTATACGGGAAATAACTGCATAAAGCTTTCGATGCAAGAATACTGGGACACCTTTTTACAATTACTGGACGCTGAGGTATTGATTGAGACGGGTGGATTTTACCTGATTCTCTTGATCGTATTTGCAGAGACCGGTCTTTTCTTTGGTTTTTTTTTACCGGGCGATTACCTCCTCTTTCTGGCCGGACTTTTTTGCTCACTTGGCAAAATCGATGTCGATATCGTTACCCTTTGTGTAGGCCTGCTGACCGCAGGAGTATTGGGCAATTTTACCGGTTATTGGTTTGGGTGGCGAACGGGCCCCATGCTCTTTCAGCGCAAGGACACCTGGATGTTTAAGCGCAAGTATGTAGTCATGGCCGAAGAATTTTTCCATAAGTATGGGGGTACGGCTCTGATCATCGGGCGATTTGTTCCGATTATTCGTACATTTGCACCAATATTTGCAGGCATTGTACGCTTCAATCTCAAGCGATTTGTCTTGTATAATATTGGCGGAGCGGTGATTTGGGTATCTACCCTGACGCTTTCCGGCTATTTTTTGGGAAAGCATTTTCCGGAAATTATCCACTTCGTCGAGTATATTATCGTGGGGATGATTGTGATCACTTTTACACCGATTGCCATCACCCTGCTGCGTAAATGGTTGGAAAATAGAAATAAGAAATAAAAAATGAGTATAGCACACCCATGGCATCAGGTTTCGCCGGGAGATAATATTCCCTCGCATGTCAATGCCGTGATCGAGATCCCCAAAGGATCCAAAGCCAAATATGAATTGGACAAAGTCAGCGGGATGATCAAGCTGGATCGGGTACTTTTTTCATCCGTCATGTATCCGGCCAATTATGGGTTCATCCCACAGACCTACTGTGACGACAAAGACCCCCTGGACATTTTGGTTATCTGCTCTGTGGATGTTTTTCCCATGAGTATTATCGAAGCAAAGGTAATAGGGGTGATGCACATGATCGATGGGGGAGAGCAGGATGACAAAATCATTGCAGTCGCCAATAACGATATGTCGGTCAATTACATCAACGACCTGTCCGAACTGCCACCTCACACCATGAAGGAAATTGTACGTTTTTTCAAAGACTACAAGTTGCTGGAAGGGAAAAATGTAACCATAGAACAACTCTATGGGCGCTCTTTTGCTTACAAAGCCATCGAGGATGCGGTTGCTTTGTATGAGCGTGAATCCGCGAACTTAATCAACGCTTGATGGGCTGGGACCTCTTTTCGATTTTTTTGCTGGTAGCTGCCAATGGTTTTTTTGTTGCTGCCGAATTTGCAATCGTCAAAGTCAGATCTTCCGATATTGAAATCAAAGCCAAGACCGGTAGCCAGGTAGCTACGTTTGCCAGGCATATTATTCAGCATCTGGATGGGTATTTGGCTGCTACTCAATTGGGAATCACCTTATCTTCCCTCGGACTGGGTTGGGCAGGCAAAACGGTGATGACGCAGGCGATTTACAGCTTTTTTGTATTCTTTAATATAGATTTGGCCCCCTCCTGGGCCTCTTTCCTGGGGTTTGTGCTGGCGTTTGGCATTATAGTGATTCTGCATATTGTTTTGGGTGAATTGTTGCCCAAGTCCATTGCATTCCGTCGTCCGACCGGTACTACCATGTTTGTTGCTATCCCCTTGCGGCTGTTTTATTTGATATTCAGACCCATAATTTGGCTCCTGAATCGCTCGGCCAACCTATTATTGAAACTCTTGGGTATCAAAATCATAAAAGGTGAACATCTTCGTTCCTATGAAGAGTTGCAGTATCTGTTGGATCAGGGCAAGGAAAACGGTGCAATATTGGAAAGTAATGATCATGAACTGATCAAGAAGGTCTTTGATTTCAATGATCGCATGGTCAAAAACATCATGGTGCCACGGAACAAAATTGCTGCGGTAGATGTGGACGCCCCTATGTCTGAGGTGCTGGAACGGATCACTTCCGATGGCTATTCGAGGGTCCCGATTTATGAAGAAGATATAGATAAAGTCGTTGGAGTCATTCATACCAAGGACATCCTGCCCATTTTGATCAATGGCGAGCAATTGAAGGTAAGGGATATTATGCGCAAGCCTTATTTTATTCCAGAGACCAAAATGATCAATGAACTGATGGCCGAGCTGCAGCAAAAGCGCATTCAGATCGCCATCGTCCTGGATGAATTTGGGGGGACTGCCGGTATCGTGACACTGGAAGATATAATGGAGGAACTGGTTGGAGAAATTCAGGATGAATACGACGAAGAGACCCCGGTAGTGGAAAAGATTTCGGCCACCGAATTTATGGTGGATGCCACGGCCAATGTGCACGACGTCAATCAATTTCTGCCTCACGACTTGCCGGAAGGAAGTGATTACGACACGATATCCGGCCTGGTTGGTGACCTGTTTGACAAAATTCCGGATGTGGGCGAGCACCGCATGGTAAGCCATTACAACCTGATCATTATCAAAAAAACCCAGCAAAACATTGATTTTGTGAAGCTTGAATTGATGGATGAATTTGGTGATCAGCGGGCTCAAGGATAAGATGGATTCTTGTTTTGATAAATATGCATCTCTTTTATACTCCTTTATTGAATCCCGGAATGCCCGCCTTTCTGCTCGATGAAGCGGAAAGTAAGCATGCAGTGCGGGTGTTGCGATTGGGCGTAGGCGACCAGGTCCATCTGGTGGATGGTAAGGGAGGATTCTATGACGCCCAGATCGGGGACGCCAACCCCAAGCGGGTCATGCTGAATATTTTGGGAGTAAAGGAAAATTACGGACAACATCCTTACCGATTGCATATTGCCATTGCACCCACCAAAAATATGGATCGCCTTGAATGGTTTATTGAGAAGGCCACCGAGATCGGAATTGACGAGATCACTCCCCTGATCTGTGATCGTTCCGAGCGTAAAGAAGTGAAGGTAGAGCGACTTGAAAAAGTCGCAGTTGCCGCGATGAAACAATCTTTGAAAGCCTATCTGCCCCGAATCAATGCAGCGATCCGGTTTTCCGCATTTATAAAGCAATTACAGGACAAATCCATTCCATCCGGCAGCGAAACATTAACAAACAACGCCAGTATAGCCAAGCGTTTTATCGCCCATTGTCGCGATGATGAAAAGACCTTTTTGAGCTCAATGGTGCAAGCCGGGGATTCGATGCTGATCCTGATCGGACCAGAGGGAGATTTCAGCCCAGAAGAAATTTCAACCGCCCTAAGCGCCAATTTTTCAGCGGTATCCTTAGGCGCGTCCCGCCTCCGCACCGAAACCGCCGGACTGGCCGCCTGTATGGAGGTTGAGTTGGTGAACAGAGGTGTTAATTAATATTTTTTAAAACCACTCCTTTCACAGCTTTCACTAATCCGAGAAATGAATTCATTTCTCGGATTAGTGTTTTCACAAAAACACTAATCCCCAAATTTGTATGAATTTGGGGAAGAAAG
>DATGNG010000047.1:0-3438 GCA_035306865.1 Sphingobacteriaceae bacterium | reverse complement strand
CATTGTTCAGGAATGTATCAACTGATATCATATCTGTTGCATCAATGTGAAAAGATGTTTCTGTCTGGGATATAGAAGTATTCAGTATATCTCCTTCAAATACTAAGATCCCCTGGCTTTTGAGTACCGATACCATGCTTTTACCGATACCGCTTGCAGACCCAATAACTACTGCTGTTTTCATCTTTTGGAAACTGTTAATAATTAAATATATACAATTAGTTTCACTTTAGTGAAACTAATTGTATATTTGTATGGTGGATAGGAAAGGTAAATATAGGACAATTGTTTTTTTCAGGAATTACTTTCAAATATTTTTTGACAAACAGAGTAATAAGGTCAGATCAAAAATAATTTGGACATTTGATCTGATTGAGGAATTAGAAAGAGTCCCTGAAACGTATCTCAAACATATTGAAAGTACAGATGGACTTTACGAAATACGGATTCAGACAGGAGGTGATATTTTCCGGATCTTCTGTTTTTTTGACAAAGGGAAATTAGTTGTGATCGCAAATGGCTTTCGAAAGAAAGACCGCAAAACTCCAAAAAGTGAGATTGAATTGGCACTTAAAATAAAAACAGCGTATTATGAAAGCAAAAAATAAAGAAATAATGACCCTTGAAGAATTCAAGGAGAAAAATTTTGGGAAAAGAGGGGTCAAAAAAAGGGAAGAACTGGAAGCGGGTTATGAAAACTTCAAAATCGGGGCGATGCTTCAGGAGGCAAGGCTGGAGCGCGGCATGACCCAGGAAGAGCTTGCTGAAAAAGCAGGGACTACCAAATCTTATATCTCAAAAATTGAAAACAATATCAAAGAAGCACGTATCTCCACGCTGCAAAAGATCGTGGAGCGTGGGCTGGAAGGCCATCTGGATTTATCCATCAGGCTTTAGTTGCTTTACTAACGGGGAGATCGGATAAATTCTCTGGGGCCTTTGTCGTATCATTCATCCCCCATTGGGCTTACCACCGGATCAGTGCGCTGGCCCAGGTAAAGCCGGAGCCGAATGCTGCGAGACAGACCAAATCACCGTCTTTTACTTTGCCTGCTTCCCAGGCTTCGCATAGAGCGATCGGCACCGAGGCCGCAGTAGTATTGCCGTATTTCTGGATATTGTTGAATACCTGATCGTCCGAAAGCTTCAGGAGTCTCTGTACGTACTGGCTGATCCGGAGGTTAGCCTGATGCGGTACGAGCAGATCAATGTCTTTTTCGGTGAGCCCATTGGCTGCGAGCGCTTCTTTGATGACCTCCGGGAATTTGACTACTGCTTTTTTGAATACGGCCGGCCCGTCCATATATGGCAGGGAAGCCGGGTGATCCATAATCTCATGGGTCATAAACAAGCCCCCCAGCTCCTGGTCGCCTGCAAAATCCGGTTTGTCAGGCATCCATCGGTTGGCGTGGGAACCGGGGTAATACATAGCCAGAATTTCTGCATCGGCTCCATCACTGTGCAGGTGTGTGCTCAGGATTCCCTTGCCCGGTTCGTCGGTGGGCTGCAGAACGACTGCACCTGCACCATCCCCGAAAATTACGGAAACATTGCGGCTGCGGGTTTCAAAATCCATGGCAAAGGAATGTTTTTCACTTCCCACTACCAATACATTTTTATACATTCCGGTCCTCACAAACTGATCTGCCACCGATAAGGCATAGACAAAGCCCGAACATTGATTGCGGACGTCCAGGGCACCGATTTCTCCCATACCCATTTCCCGTTGCAGCAAAACGCCGCAGCCCGGAAAATAATAATCCGGACTCAATGTTGCAAAAACAATGAAATCTACATCCTTTGCCGTAATCCCGGCCCGCTCGATCGCAATCTTTGCCGCCTCTATACCCATGGTGGCAGTGGTTTCGCCTTTACGGTCGGCAAAACGCCTTTCCCTGATACCGGTCCGCTCCTGGATCCACTCATCATTGGTATCCATGAAACGGGTCATATCATTATTGGTATAAATATTTTTTGGAACGTAGTAGCCAATGCCGGCAATTTTAGAATGATGCATAATATCACAATTATTCAATACACAGGTCTTATAATCCCACAATTGTAAGCAATTTTTGTTAAATTAGATCAAAAATTCATTAATTTTGCACATATGTCAGTCGAAACCCAGGAAGAAGTTTTCACGTTGGATGAAGTGTTGGCCGTATTGTCATCAACCCATCAACTGATCCTTTGGAATGATGATATCAACACCTTTGAGCATGTCATCGAATGCCTGGTCAAGCATTTGCAATATTCAGCTTCCCAAGCCGAAAAAATTGCCTGGACTGTCCACAATAAGGGTAAATGTGCAGTTCTGGAAGGTTCCTACAACGAATTGGAGATTTATCGCAAAATCCTGAAAGCCGAGGGGCTGACCGTAAGTGTAGAGTAGTATAGAGTAACCCGGTAATAATCATGTGGTAAAACGGCTTAGGTGTAATAATGCGGTTACCCGCCTACCTTCATGTGATAAAAAGCATCATTTTTGCGGTCTTAACTATCAAACGCATATCAAAACGCGAAAGAAAATTTAAAGAACTAATTCTATATGATGCTGACTTTTATTCAACATATCGCAAACCGTTCCATGAAAGGGACTTCCTTTCTATTTGTACTAATTGGTCTAATCGCATTTCAACCCTTAGATACCCAGGCTTCAGTTCAGCAAGGTTCGCAAGTGAGCGGAGTGATATTGGATAATGGTACTTTTTCAGCTATTCCGAATGCCAGCGTCTCACTTCTCAATCCTGCAAACAATGAAATTGTCACCGCAATTCAAAGTAGGGAGAATGGTGGATTTATTTTGGCGGATGTTCGCCCCGGTCAGTATGTTTTTCGGGTGACCTTTATTGGTTATGAAAATTTTGTACAGGAGAATATTCGGGTAGTGAGTGGTCAGGATCTGGATTTGGGAAATATATATCTTAAACAAGAGGGGCAGGTACTGGATGAAATTGTTATCCGGCCTGATGTGCCTGCCATTCAACTGGGCATTGACCGCAAAATATTCAATGTGGCAGAAAGCACCATAAGTGTCGGGGGTTCGGCCTCTGATCTGCTGGCCAATGTGCCTTCTTTGGAAGTGGATATGGATGGAAGTGTAAGTCTGCGGGGTTCCAGCAGTGTCAAGATTTTGATCGATGGTAAGGAGTCCGCTATGGCAGGTAATGATATCAATGCCTTGTTGCAATCCATGCCAGCCAGTTCAATTGAACGGATAGAAGTGGTGACCAATCCCTCTTCCCGTTACGATGCCGAAGGGCAATCGGGCATCATCAATATCGTGCTGAAGAAAAATATGCGAACCGGTCTGAATGGTGCGATCAACTCTTCTGCAGGTTCATATGAAAACTTTGGGGCCGGAGTCAACCTCAATTACCGTGACCGAAAATTCAATTATTTTGGCAGTTATAATTTCAACCGCCGTAATAATGTGGG
>DATGNG010000046.1:0-4548 GCA_035306865.1 Sphingobacteriaceae bacterium | reverse complement strand
TATCAGATCTATGTACAACGCTGTTTCAGGGCAGGTGCCATGGATTTTGACGATCTCCTCTTCAACACTAATGTTTTGTTTAAAAATTTTCCTGAAGTACTGCACAAATACCAGCACAAATTCAAGTACCTCATGGTCGATGAGTATCAGGACACCAATTTTTCCCAGTACCTGATCGTCAAAAAACTTGCAGCCATCAATGAGAATATCTGCGTGGTAGGGGACGATGCGCAGAGTATCTATGCATTCCGCGGAGCGAATATCCAGAACATTCTCAACTTCGAAAAAGATTACCCCGACCTCAAGATTTTTAAACTGGAGCAAAATTACCGTTCCACAAAAAATATTGTGAACGCCGCCAATAGCATCATCGAAAAAAATGAGCATCAGCTCAAAAAACATGTTTTTTCGGACAATGAAGAGGGTGAGAAAATCCGGGTGCGGAGGGCATTTTCGGATAATGAAGAAGGGAAGCTGGTGGCCGAAGATATAGTGGAACAAAGAGCCACACATGGATTGGAACACCGAAATTTCGCAGTCTTGTACCGTACCAATGCACAGTCAAGGGCGATGGAAGAAGCCTTCCGTAAACTCAATGTGCCCTATAAAATCTACGGAGGCACTTCTTTCTATCAGCGCAAGGAAATCAAAGATCTGATCGCTTATTTCCGGATGACGTACAATCCCAGTGACGAGGAGGCGATGAAACGCATCATCAATTATCCTCGTAGGGGCATTGGGGACACTACCGTAGATCGGATCATTGTGGCCGCTGACAAGCACCAGAAAACCCTGTGGGAAGTGATTTGCCAGCCTGGCGAGTATCTGGATGGGCGGACTTCGGGAGCTGTAATGGCTTTTTCAACCATGATCCAGAGTTTCCAGGCATTGGCCAAAACCCATAATGCCTTCGACCTGGCAATGCATATTGCCCAGCATTCCGGTCTGCTCAAGGAATTGTACAATGACAAATCGGTGGAGGGCCTGAGTCGCTACGAAAACATGCAGGAATTGCTCAACGGGATCAAGGAATTCTCCGAAAGGGAGGATCTCGAGGAGCGGGGATTGGATGTTTTCATGCAGGATATTGCCCTGTTGACCAATGACGATAGGGACAACGACCCCAATGCAGATACCGTGTCGCTGATGACCATACATTCCTCCAAAGGACTGGAATTCGGTCATGTATATATCGTAGGGATGGAGGAGAATCTTTTTCCTTCCCAGCTATCGCTGAATTCCCGTTCCGACCTGGAAGAAGAACGGCGGCTGTTTTATGTGGCGGTGACCCGAGCCGAGAAACAATTGATGTTGACCTATGCGACCTCCCGCTATAGATGGGGAACACTAAACAACTGCGAGCCAAGCCGGTTTTTGGATGAATTGGATCCAAAATACCTGGATCTGGAAATGAAGCCACAGCCTACGGAACTTTCAAACGCCGGAGGCTTCGACCGGGAACGAATGACCTGGAAACGGGATAGATACCAGGATAAAGATAGATACCAGGATAGAGAAAGATCTCAGGATAAGGATTCCTTCACCAAGCCAAAACCCAAGCCCAGGGTGACTTCTATTTTGCCCAAAGCCCACAAACCTACACCCGGATTTGCCCCGTCAGACACCTCTAACCTGCAAGTAGGCATGGAAGTGGAGCACGAACGATTTGGGTTTGGAAAGGTTCTCAGTCTGGAAGGCAACAAAACCGAAGTAAAAGCAACTATTTTCTTTAAAGAATTGGGGCAGAAACAATTGTTGCTTAAATTTGCAAAATTAAGGATTATTGATTAGATTAGTAAGATGGAGTTTGATTACAACAGCACGAGGCCAAAGTTGATTTTGGCGGAGTATGGGCGGAATGTCCAGAATATGGTAGAATATATTTGTGACCTTCCGACCAAAGAAGAGCGAAATCGCTATGCCCAGGTCGTGATCGAAATGATGGGATTCCTCAATCCACACCTGAGGGATGTGGCCGATTTCAAGCACAAGCTGTGGGATCACCTGCATATAATCTCCGATTTTAAGATTGATGTGGACTCTCCATATCCTATTCCGGATAGGGATACATTGCACCCTAAACCCGAGCAACTGGCATACCCCCATCAGCGGATCCGCTTCAAGCATTATGGCCATACCGTAGAGATCATGATCGATAGGGCGAAAAAGATTGTTGACGAAAAGAAGAGGACAGAGATGACGGAAGCTATTGCCAATTTTATGAAAATGGCTTATGTCACCTGGAATAAGGATTCGGTGACAGATGATGCGATTCTCAAAGATCTCAATGATCTGTCAGGAGGCGAACTAAAAATAAGCCCGGATTTTGTGCTGACCAAACTCGATTTCAAAACCCCGCCTCCGGGCAACCGGACCAAAGGTGGGTCTTCAAGTGGCCAGCAATCGTCCGGTGGCAAAGGAAAAAAGCAAAAGAAGCGTTCTCAGCATAGCAATGGAGGTAAACGATACGCACAATAAGGTGCTCAATTACCAGAAAACAATACTATGAATGCATTTGAGATTGTAGGGGGGCAAAAACTTCAAGGCGAAATCACTCCACAAGGAGCAAAGAATGAAGCCCTGCAAATCCTTTCGGCTGTATTGCTGACTGATCAGGAGATTGAAATCAGCAATATTCCCGATATCAAGGACGTCAATAAACTTATTGAATTGTTGGGAGATCTTGGGGTGGAAGTTGAGCGGAAATCCAAAGACACCTATACTTTCCGGGCAGTCCAGATTGATCTGGATTATTTTCATTCCGAAGGTTTCCGGCAAAAGGGAGGCAGCTTGAGGGGGTCGATAATGATTGTCGGTCCGTTGCTGGCGCGTTTTGGCAGAGCAGCTATTCCCAAACCTGGGGGCGATAAGATTGGCCGTCGGCGATTGGACACCCATTTTCTGGGATTTGAGAAATTGGGGGCCAAATTCCAGTATGATGCTGACGAACACTTTTTCAATGTGGACGCATCCGATCTCAAAGGGGCATTTATTCTGATGGATGAAGCCTCGGTGACCGGCACTGCCAATATTGTGATGGCTGCCGTGTTGGCCAAGGGGACTACCACCATTTACAATGCAGCTTGTGAGCCCTATTTGCAGCAATTGTGCCGCATGCTCAATCGCATGGGAGCCAAAATTTCGGGAATCGGTTCCAATCTGTTGACTATCGAAGGGGTGGAATCGCTGGGCGGCACTACTCATCGCATGCTTCCGGATATGATCGAAATCGGTTCATTTATAGGCCTGGCTGCTATGACTGGTTCGGAAATCACTATCAAGGACGTTCATTTCCAAGAGCTGGGCATCATTCCCACCGTGTTTTCCAGATTAGGAATACAATTTGAGCTTCGGGGAGATGATATTTATATCCCTTCCCAGGACAGTTACGAGATCGATACCTTTATTGACGGATCCATTCTTACCATTGCGGATGCTCCCTGGCCCGGATTTACCCCGGACCTGCTGAGTATAGTGTTGGTTGTGGCCACTCAGGCCAAGGGGAACGTATTGATTCACCAAAAAATGTTTGAGAGCCGTCTGTTCTTTGTCGATAAACTGATTGATATGGGGGCTCAAATCATTTTGTGCGACCCTCACCGCGCCACCGTCATCGGCCTGAATAAATCTGTGCAATTGCGGGGCATTGAGATGACCTCACCAGATATCCGGGCCGGAGTATCACTACTAATTGCGGCACTTTCAGCTCAGGGCACTTCCATCATTCACAATATCGAACAAATCGAACGCGGTTATCAGGACATTGAGCAGCGACTGACTGCCCTTGGGGCCAAGATCCGCCGGATTGAAAAAAGGCTGAATTAATTGTCGAAGATCGAAACATTTTGCTTATTTTTGCCAAATAGATGTTTAACCATCTAAATTTAGAACACAATAAAAAGAAGTAACAATAAGAAAAAGTATGAAAAAAGTATTTTTATTTTTAGGTGTCAGTGCATTTGTACTGGCGTCTTGCGTTGGTAATCCAGAAGGTAAAAAAGCCGAGACTACTGACGGAGTGGAAGTTGCAGAGATTTCAGGAACTGAATTGGTCGTAAATGCTGCCGAATCCACTGTTGAATGGACAGGAAAGAAGGTTTCGGGTCAGCACCACGGAACTGTGGATATTACCTCCGGCGCCCTGGTTGTGGAGGGGGATCAGTTGATAGGCGGTCAATTTGTTATTGACCTGAATACCATCAATGATCTGGATATGGAAGGCGAATTCAAAGAAAAACTGGAAGCACATCTTAAATCCGATGATTTCTTTGACGTTGCAAACCATCCTGAAGCCAAGTTTGAAATTACTGGCGTGACTCCAAGCTCAGAAGAGGGAGTATTAGTAGTTTCCGGTAACTTGACCATCCGTGGAGTGACCAAAAACATTACTTTTGATGCTCACGTTGCCGAACTGTCTGAAACTTCAGCCAATGTAAAAGCAGATTTCAATATTGCACGTGAAGATTGGGGGGTAAACTACGCTGGCCAGGCAGATGATCTGATCAGTAAAGAAATCAACTTCAAAATCAATCTGGTTGCCGGATCAAA
>DATGNG010000045.1:0-3844 GCA_035306865.1 Sphingobacteriaceae bacterium | reverse complement strand
CCTAATGCGGATTCTGGCTTTAATCAATTTCTCGTCTCATTATTATGATAAATACTGAGGTAGCTATCATAGCGGCTTTCCGCAATATCCCCTTCTTCCACTGCATCCCGAACTACACAGGCCGGTTCCTGCAAATGCTGGCAATTATGAAACCTGCAATGGTTGAGCATCGCCCTCATCTCAGGAAAAAAGTGTGCCAATTCTTCCTGGTCTATATCCACAATCCCAAACTCCTGAATGCCAGGCGTATCAATCAAATAGCCTCCAAAGGGTAAAGGGATCATTTCGGCGAAGGTCGTGGTATGTTTCCCCTTATCTGACCAGTCCGATATCTCTCCTGTCCGCAGTTTCAGCCCCGGACAGATCCGGTTGATCAGGGTTGACTTTCCAACCCCCGAATGTCCTGAAATCAATGTGGTCTTATCCTTCAGTACAGCTTCCAACTCATCCACATGAGTTCCTTCCAGGGCAGAGACCTGAAAACAGGGATAACCGATCCGCTCATATATATCCCGGTATTCTGCAAGAATTTCCAGACCCTCTTCAGAAAACAGATCCAATTTATTGAATATTATTCCGGCAGGAATCCCATAAGCCTCTGCAGTAACCAGAAATCTATCGATGAACCCCAGAGAGGTGGGAGGAGAAGCCAGGGTCACCACCAAAAATGCCTGGTCCAGATTGGCGGCGATGATTTGCGCGTGTTTTGAAAGATTGACCGATTTTCGCAGCACATAATTCTTTCGGTCGTGCAAATAGGTGATGACAGCGGTATCTTGTCCCGGTTCTGGAACTATATCCACCCAATCACCCACCGCCACAGGATTAGTGGTGCGGATCCCCTGCGTACGGAACCGGCCCAGAATCCGGGATTGATAAACCCGGCCATCCGGTACACTGACCTGATACCAACTTCCCGTGGACTTTGTCACCAATCCCTTCATATTCAATCAATATATTGTTTATTCTGCGAAGAGGGGCAGATTATATGCAATAATCGGAAAAATAATCGCATTTTTTCTACATTTGTAGATATTGGCTTCCGATGTTGGGGCTGCAAAAGCATTGTACAAGTGAAAAAGTTATTCTTACTGGACGGCATGGCACTGATCTATAGGGCTTATTTTGCGATGAGCAAAAACCCAAGATTTACGGCCAGCGGGCTTAACACATCAGCAATCATGGGGTTTACCAACACCTTGTTGGAGGTATTGAAAAATCAGAATCCCAGCCATATTGCGATTGTGTTCGACACAGAGGCGCCGACCAATAGGCATGAGGAATTCGATAGTTATAAGGCAAATAGACAGGCAATTCCAGAGGACCTGGCCGATTCCATTCCCTATGTTTTCCGTCTTGCGGAAGGCTTCAATATTCCCGTACTGACAATGGATGGCTATGAGGCTGATGATATTATAGGGACGCTGGCAAAAAAGGGGGAACAAGCGGGCTTCACCGTGTATTGTATGACGCCGGATAAGGACTTTGCGCAACTGGTGTCGGATCGGATTTTTATTTATAAGCCGGCGAGAATGGGGGATGGAGCAGAAGTTTTGGGGGTACCCGAAATCCTTGAAAAGTGGGAAATCAATAATGTAGAGCAGGTAATAGATATACTGGGATTGTGGGGGGATGCGGTGGATAATATTCCGGGAATCCCGGGTATAGGGGAAAAAACGGCAAAAAGGCTGATTCAAGAATATGGGTCTATGGAGGAGATATTTGCGAATGCTGATCAGCTAAAGGGCAAACTCCGTGAAAATATTGAAACCTTTGCCGAGCAAGGTTTGTTATCCAAGAAACTGGCCACGATTCAACTCGATGTGCCGGTAGAGCTGGATGAAGACCTGCTACAACTCAGAGAACCCAATAAAGAGCTGCTGGAACCATTGTTTGCGGAACTTGAATTCAGGACACTGGGCAAGAGGGTTTTTGGAGATGGGTTCAGCGTTTTGGGGGCTGCTCCTGCGGGCAACCAGCAGATGGATCTGTTTGGGAATCCTCAATCGGGATCAGGGGCGGCAACATCAGCCTCCCGTGCGGCTTCCGCCCAGCAAGCGGAGCCTGAACCGGAAACCAGTCCGGCTGCTTCAATCATGCAGACACCGCATGAATATACCCTGGTCACTTCCGAGGCGGAAATGAGGGAATTGGCCCGGCTACTTGAAGCCCAGACCTCCTGTTGTTTTGATACCGAAACCACAGGTACTGACCCAACAATAGCTGATATCGTCGGCATGTCCTTCGCTTTTGAACCGCATCGGGCCTGGTATGTAGCCATGCCAAAAGATTTTGATGCCAGTGTGAAGCTTTTGAAAATTTTTGAGGGTTTCTTTGGAAACGAAAATATTCGCAAAATCGGACAGAATATAAAATATGATATTCTGCTATTATCCAGATATGGAATTTTTGTAAAAGGGGAGTTGTTTGACACCATGTTGGCCCATTATCTGATCGACCCGGATTCCCGGCATGGTATGGATGTGCTGGCGGAGAATTATTTGGGATACAGCCCCATTCCCATAACTGATTTGATAGGCCCCCGGGGAGCCAAACAGGGAAATATGGGCGATTTGAGTCCTGAGGAAATATGTGATTATGCCTGTGAAGATGCGGATATCACCCTGCAACTATCACTTGTCCTGGAGCCATTGCTGGTAGAGGCCGGAGCCATGGATTTGGCAAAAAGGGTAGAGTTCCCCTTGATTTACGTGCTGGCCGAAATGGAACGGATTGGGGTGCGTATAGATGTGGAGATGCTCCGGGGTATTTCACAAATCCTGGAATCTGACATCAAAAACCTTGAAAAAACCATCCATCAAAAGGCTGGGGTAAAATTTAACATAGCCTCTCCCAAGCAATTGGGCGAGGTGCTATTCGACAAGCTTCAGCTTGATCCCAAAGCAAAGAAGACAAAGACAGGTCAATATAAAACCGGGGAGGATGTGCTCACCGCACTTGCGCACAAGAGCGATATCGTGCAGGATATTTTGGAATACCGTCAACTTCAGAAACTGAAATCCACCTATGTGGATTCCCTACCGGAGCTGATTCACCCACAAACGGGCAGGGTACACACTTCATACAATCAGGCGGTGGCTTCGACCGGTCGCCTGAGTTCTACCAATCCCAATCTCCAGAACATTCCTATCCGCACAACCAGAGGGCGGGAAATCCGCAGGGCATTTATTTCACGGGATGATCGGCATGTGATTTTGTCCGCTGACTACTCTCAGATCGAGTTGCGCCTGGTTGCAGAAATGAGCCAGGATCCGGGGATGCTGGAAGCTTTCTCCCAAAATCTGGATATTCACCGTGCCACCGCCGCCAGGGTCTATGGTGTCCCCCTGGAGGAAGTGACCGCTGACCAGCGAAGGAGTGCCAAAGCGGTCAACTTTGGGATTATTTATGGACAGACCGCTTTTGGGTTGTCTCAAAACCTTGGCATTTCCCGAAAGGAAGCAGCCGATATTATCGAACAGTATTTTACCCAGTATCCAGGCATTAAGCGCTACATGAATGACACCATCAATTTTGCCAAGGATCATGGATATGTGGAGACACTTCTCAAGAGAAGAAGGTATTTGAGGGATATTAATTCGGCCAACCAAACGGTAAGGGGCTTTGCCGAGCGCAACGCCATCAATGCTCCCATTCAAGGATCGGCTGCTGACATGATCAAAGTCGCCATGATCGCCATCCATGAAGAAATGCAGGCCAAGGGCCTAAAAGGGAAAATGACCATGCAGGTACATGACGAATTGGTTTTTGATGTTCCAGAAGAAGAAGTGCCGGTCTTTCGGGACTTGATCGAGCGACAGATGAAAGATGCCCTGGAAATTTC
>DATGNG010000044.1:0-3422 GCA_035306865.1 Sphingobacteriaceae bacterium | reverse complement strand
AAAAATTAAGGCGGCCGTCCAAAAAACGTTTACCATAACTAATGCTGGATGACATGTTGTTTTGGGTCATCTGTTCATAGTTATAGGTGCCTCCGGCAGAGGTGTTTTGGAAATAGGATCCCGTACCAAAATTAACAGAAGCTGAAAAAGTGGTTCCCGGATTGGCTTGCGCACTCTGGCTATGATTCCAGGTGATATTGAAGTCATTCCGGGGACGGTATTGTGGTGTTCCCTCCACCCCGGAACGAGTAGAGGCGAAACGCAGGTTAAAACCTCCGCTATACTTGTATCTGACCTGGTAACTTGTCCTCAATGAAGCCTCATAAGATCCTTTGGAATATAATGTGCCCCGAATCTCAGAATCCCAATAATCATTAAAGGCCAAATAAAAACCTGCATCCCGCATGTAAAAACCCCTTGTAAAATCTTCCCCAAAAGAAGGAAACATAAAGCCGGAAGCCTTTTTATCTGGTTTGGGGAAAAAGCCGAAGGGAATCATCAAGGGCTTGATGTGGACACCCTCAACCACCATATACGCAGGCCCGGCCACAATCTGCGTTTCAGTCACTATTCCCTTATTTATAAAAATACCAAAATGGGTATGGGGTGCTGGCAGGTTACAGGTACTATACATTCCATGAAAAAGGGACATTTCATTGTATTGGTTTCTCTTGACTTGACTTGCATGAATATAACCACCATCTACTTCACTAAACACGCCATAAGTCACTCCGACTCCTGTATCAAAATTATACTTGAGGGAGTCCACTGCCTTGGCGCTTTCACCGGGCATGATCACAACCGGCCTACCTGCGTATCTTCCATTATGGTCCAACAACCCACTGGCAAATACTTCATTGGTATTGTGATTTATCCGGATATAATCAGCTGCCAACTCAAAATTCTCGTATTTAATCTTGGCTTCTTTGTTTAGATAGGTAATATTATTCTCAATGTCCACCCACTGAGAGTCTCTGGCTACTATATTCACCACTGCCCTCAAACCAGTGGATTCCTGCTGAACAGCCTGACCCGGTGACACATTGCTGGGAAGACTATCCAGAGGTACCAAATCCCTTCCGAGAGTATCAGAAACAGCCACAATCGTATCTCTAAACGTAATCTGAGTGTTCCTATCATGACCCGGCTGACCCGCCTGGACCTCCAACAATACAAACGCAAAGACTCCAATAAAAAACGTTAAAAATCCAGCTTTCTTCTCCAATTTTGCCAAATGAATATTAATTTTGCTCTGTCATGGCCAATGCTGACAAAATTAATGAAAAACATTTATGTATTTTTGCCTTTGTAAAAATTGGCTTAAAGATTGTGTTCTATCCAAAACCGAGCCATTTTAAAGTAAACTGTGGACATGGACAAAGCTATTGTAAAATTATTCAAAGGAAAAGCCCTCGTATTTCTGTTCTGCCTTTTGCCTTTATATGGACCCTTTGCCCAATCTGATTCGGAGGACCCGAGTTATAAGATCAAAACCATCGTTTTGGACCCTGGACATGGGGGAAGCAAACCAGGAGCTGTTACGAGAAGGACCCTTGAGAAAGATATAGCGCTCGAAATCACGCTAAAATTGGGTAGAGCCATAGAGGCCGCCCTGCCCGATGTCAAAGTATATTATACCCGCACTACCGATGTGGATGTGGATATTTACAAACGGACAGAATTTGCCAATGAAAAAAAAGCAGATATATTTATTTCCATACATTGTAATGCCGTGCAAAGCAGAACTCCACTGGGCACGGAAACTTTAGTGCTGGGATTCAACCAACTGGGCAACCAGGATGCGGCCATCCGGGAAAACGCGGATATACTTCTGGAGGAAAACTATGAGGAAAATTATCAGGGATTTGACCCCAATGACCCTGAAACATTTATTATATTCTCATTGATGAGGCATCAGTATAGGGAACAGAGTATCAAGTTGGCCAGTGCGATTCAGAAGGAATTTACCTCAATAGGCCGCGTTGACCGGGGGGTGAAAGAGCAAACATTGGGAGTCTTGGCCAGAGCAGGAATGCCGGCAGTCCTGACCGAAATTGGATTTTTGAGTAACCCTACCGAAGAGGAGTATATGCGTTCCCAAAAAGGACAGGAGGAAATCGTAAAAAACTTACTTGATGCCATTAAGGCATATAAAAGACAGACAGAACGCTAATGAAAATCAATAAAGAATTTAAAATAGGGTTGATGGTTACAGTAGCACTGGCCATCCTGATCATTGGCTACAGTTTTCTGAAAGGCAATGATGTATTCAGTAAAGACAACACCTATTATGCAGCTTATGATCGGGTTGATGGATTGACGGTTTCCAAGCCCATTCTGGTCAACGGATACCAGATAGGTCGGGTTTCGAAGATGGAATTACAGGCTGATGGTCGGATATTGACACAGTTGAAAGTGAAAAAAGAATATGCCATTCCACAAAACACAATAGCCCAGATCATCACTACGGACTTATTGGGTGGTAAGGCCATTGTATTTGAATTGGGTAACAGTCCCAACTATGCGACTGATGGCAGCCATTTGCAGGCCGGGATGGAAAAGGGGCTTTGGGAGCAGGTGCAGCCTATTCAGAAGAAAGCAGAAGACATTGCCGTTGTTTTGGATTCGGTACTGAGTTCTATCAACAATACAATCAATGCCGAATTTCAACGCGACTTCAATCGCAGCATCACCAGTATAGCCAACTCATTGAAAAATATCGAGGGTATTACCGGACAATTGGACGCATTGGTGGGTAAGGAACGAGTCCGGGTTAGTGATATTATGGCCAATGTGGAATCTATTACTGCCAATATTCAGAAAAACAATGAGCAGATCACCGGTTTGCTGAGTAATCTCAACCAGATCACAGATCAGGTGGCCCGCGCTAATGTTGCCAACACACTTGCCGATGCTAACCAAGCGGTGGCTGACTTCCAGAAGATCGTCGATAGGATCAACAGTGGTGAAAAGTCGATTGGATTGCTGATCAATGACTCTGCACTTTATGACAACCTGCGGAATGCCTCCAAAAACCTCGATGAGCTGATGATTGATCTAAAAGAGCATCCGGGACGCTACGTACATTTTTCTATTTTTGGTCGCCGGAATTGACCCTATCCCGCTGCGAGGAAATATGCTCTTTCTGCAAAGCTTGCAATACCTGCATCATATTCGCTCCTGCATCCGGGTGGGGTGAACGTCCGGTAAGGTAAGGGGCTCCATGCAAGGAAGTCCCAGATTGAAAAAATTCAGGTTTCAGGATATAACCCAGCAGATCCTGGGCCAGTCCAAGCACAAATTTTGGTCCATTGGTCCGCATCAAGGCTTTGGTTTGCATGGAATACAAAGGGGAGGTCTCTCCCGGATGGGTGGCAAATACGGCATCACCCACAGAGAACCATGCGATTTCGGTCAGAGTG